>JAIXPR010000288.1 GCA_027486155.1 Pseudomonadota bacterium
CCTCATTCACTTCCAGACCCCACCCGGGGATTCCTGGGAGCTGGTGGTTAAACGGATGATCGATATCGTCGTTTCGGCGTTCGCCCTTGTTGTGTTTTCGCCCCTCTTTCTCCTTTTGGCCATCGGAGTTAAGACGACGCCAGGGGAGGTCCTCTTCAGGCAGACCCGAGTGGGGCTGAACGGTAGACTCTTTGAAATGCTTAAGTTTAGGTCGATGTACACCGGTGCCGAGGCCGCCCTCCATCAGCTCAAAGAGAAGAACGAGATGCAAGGACCCGCGTTCAAGATGACGAACGATCCACGGATTACCACCTTCGGTCGATTCATGCGTCGATATAGTCTCGATGAGTTGCCACAACTCTGGAACGTACTCATCGGTGACATGAGTCTCGTAGGTCCACGTCCTCCCATTCCTGGTGAGGTTGGTCTCTATGAGCGAAGGTCCCGTCGCAGACTCTCGATGAGACCCGGGCTGACCTGCACATGGCAGGTCAGTGGGCGCAATGATATCAAGGATTTTGAATCGTGGGTAAAGCTCGATCTCCACTACATCGATAATTGGTCGCTGACCGGCGATCTTGTGTTGTTGCTTCGGACGATTCCGGCTGTGTTGCGCGGGACGGGAGCGCGGTAGGGAAGGGGGGTTCCTCGCTTCCCTAGGAATCTAGCTTCTTATTAAGTCGCTCGATATCGAGTCCCTTCGCGATATCGATTAAGATCTGAGATCGCTTGTAGCTCCCGATGGTGATGTTGATTAATCCATTTTGCGCTATTGGGATGACGAGGGAGGCGCCCCCCTTTTGAAGCTCGTACAGAGTGCCCTCCCCGATGGAAAGAGGAATAGGCTTCTCGCCTACAACCTGCAGCATCGGTGGTCGTAGCCTGCGAAACTCTTCGAGTACGTTCGCTTCAACGAGGGGCGCGATACTTCGGTGGGGAATCATAATAGCAAGTCGGGCTGTATCACGATCCCCATTTATCAGCTGGACCTCCGCGGTCACCATGTCCTGAGAGCGCGAGCTGTGGGGCCTTTTATAGTGCATGTACGGAAGTTTCGCGCCCGCCCAAGTGAGTAAAAGTTTTGGTGCGTCGCTTGAGGTCCAGATTGAGGCGAAATTGCTGGTCGGATCTAATCCACGCAGCCATTGATCAACTGGCGGGGATTTTTTGCCCTTCTCCTTGATGGTTTTACTTATCTTAAAGTCCTGCATCGCCTTCGAATCGACAAGGTTGTCGAGTGTCTCGCCATAGCAGAGCGTGGAGGGGGACAGCATCCAACCGCTCATGAAGAGAGAAAGCAGAGCCTGAGAGAGATGTCTCATGCTTGTTCTAGTCCGCGCTCGTTTCATCGGTAGATCGAGTGGAGGATAGTCTTTTACGCAGACGCCCAAGCCGTGTGGCGGGCCCATGACTTTGCTTAATACAGAAATTCTCGAGGGAGGTGATTAATCCCTCTTCTCCGCCCTTCGCGAAGGTGTGCGCGAGGTCGGCGGCTCGAGAGAGCGCCGCCATTGCGTGAGGTAGGGCGCGTTTCGCGGTCTCGAACTGCTTTGCTTGACGGAATACGGTCGCGAGACGATCAACGCTCGTCATCATCATCGCCACAAGCGCCTCATTTCGATCCTTAGCGCCGAGCACGCTATCGGAAATAGGCTCTCCCTTAGTCGCCATCACCACCGCGGCATCGACCCCCTCAAAGGTGAATGGCTTCACTAAATAGCCACGGGCTCCGACCACGAGGAGGTCGAAGACATCGTCGACGTTTGGATTGGCGGACGCGGGCAACGCGATAATCGAGCTATCGATCTCAAAAACCTTAGTGAGCCAGGCCCGCATTGGATATGAGGGATTCTTTCTCGCGTCAAAAATAACGTGGGTGAACTGTCGGGTGGTGAGTTTCTCTAGGGCTATGTGATGATTCGGAGCGTCGAACACGCTCGTAAAGCCCAGACTCTTGAGCGCCTCACGCATGTGATTCGCGTCACCTGGATCGTTCTCCACCACGAGAACGGTGCAGGAGGCCCTTTCGACTGGGCTCATTTTGAGTGTCTTCTCTTTCATAACCCTTTACGCGCGGCATACGCCGAGCACTCTCGGACCGCGCATGTATCTGAGAACGCCGCATCACACTTGATGTCCCGTGTAACGGGCAACGGAGTGTGGAGCTTCCCAGATATTTTCTATCCGTTCTCAATAGTCGTCACGGTGCGGCGGTTTCTAAAGTCTTTCGGTGAGAAATTTTCGGACGTCAGCCACACATCGAGGATGTTTGGTCGTGAAGGGCGTGAAGTCGAGGGGTTACGCTTGCTAGCGTGAGTTGAGAGGGGGCCCCTAAACGCTCTAAAACGCTCGGGCCGGAGCAGGGATTGAAGCCGAGAGCCGTAACTACCTGAAGAGCCAACGCGTCCGCGGCAACTTCGGCCGCGATACCGCCGTGAATCCCGTGACCTAGGGCCACATGGGCTACTTCGTGGGCGAGCACAAAGGCGAGTTCGGAACGGTCCGTGACGCGAGCCACCAGAGCATCGGTGAGTACTACCTCTCGACGCTTGCGAGCAAAGGCGTTCGGGGTTCTAGACTCGACGAGGGTGAGCTTTTCGGGCGTATGGTATCCCCGAGCCTTAAAGTATCCAGTAATCGTCAGGAAGAGGCTCACAGTTTGTTGGTTCGGGATGGGTGAGCCTGGTGAGGAATGACCGGTCCCCTCCCTCGCTTGTGCGGTTTCCGCTGACGAGATCTCCTGGTACGGCGCGCCGTGTGAAAAATCAGATCTCTCGCCGTCGGTTATGCGATGTGCTGTGGGCGAGTTCGTCATCTCACGGGACCAGAAACGGGGATACTCGCACTGCGCCAAGGCGGAGCGAGTCATGAGGCTTTTCAGGAGGGAGTCGGAGATCCTCGCAGGAGGGGTTGCCGGCATCTCCGCCGCCGCGGTCAAGGGGTAGATCGATGGCAGGGCGAGGGAACAGGCGAGAAGAAAAGCAAACGAACGAATGAGAGGGGCAGATGCCATGTCCACTCTAAACAGATCGGGAATACTCGTGGTATTCCGTACAACCTACAATCTTTCCGAAGGTGTTGGTTAAACGCGCGTAAGACCCGTAAACTATCTTAAACACCCCGATACCAACCACCAGCTACTCCTTTTTTCGAGTGACCGGGTGGCCCGAATCAGTCGAATATGAGTAGGATGCCGCAACCTATAGATCGATTGTAACACCCCCACTTCTACCACTTCAATCTTTGGATACTGCATGGGCCAACAGCGAAAAACCGAGATGCGGAAGGATATGAAAAAGGTCCTCGCCAATCTCGATAAGAGGTGGCAAGCCGTCGCGCATGTGGAGGTATGTCGCCGGGTTATTGAGGTGATACACCACGAGACCGAACGTTCCATCACGGATGTGCTCGCGTGGATTCCGAGCTTTCCCGGAGAGGTTGATCTCGCTGGTGTCATAGCGGAGATGCTGAAGACGAGAGATGTATATCTTCCGCGCGTTGTGAGCCCGGGCGAGATGGAGTTCATCAAGATCGATCCGGATTGGGCGATGAATCTCGAGCAGGGAAAGCATGGCGTACAACAGCCACGGGCCGGCTACGGTGAGACCCTCGATGGTTCGCGAGTCGGGTCGGTCGTGGTGCTGGTGCCGGGGATTGCGTTTGACAACCGTGGCGCTCGCTTGGGAAGGGGTGGGGGGTACTACGACCGATTTCTTGAGCGAACAAAGGATGTCGAGATATTGAAGATCGGTGTGTGCTGGTCGATGCAGATCGTGCCCGGCGTGCCCACGGATCCTCACGATGTTCATGTCGATTGGATCTGTCATGAGGATGGAGCCGTGAGGGTTGGCGCGTAGAACAGGAACACTATGGAGTTACCACTCAAAAATAAAGAGCATCTTCGAGTCATCGTTCTCGGAGATGTTGTTGGTCGACCCGGTAGGCAGGCGCTCACCCGACTGTTGCGGCCCCTGAAACAAAAAACCTCGTGCGATCTCGTGGTCGTGAATGGAGAGAACGCGGCTGGTGGCGCGGGAATCGACGCTGGAACGGCGCTGGAGATTCGGTCGGCTGGAGCTGACATTATCACGTTGGGTGATCACGCTTTTCAACGAAAGGGTGTGATTGACTTCCTGGACAAGAATGGTGAGTGGTGTGTTCGTCCCTACAACCTTCCGCGTGCCACGACACCTGGGCAGGGATGGTGCGCGTGGCGCTCTCCTGATGGAGTGACGGTGCGTGTTATCAATCTGATGGGGCGAGTTTTCATGGGAGGCTCGATCGATTGTCCATTTCGGGCCGTCGATTCGTTCCTCGGGGAGACAGTCTCCAACGGTCCCGTGATAACGATCTGCGACATGCACGCGGAGGCTACCTCTGAGAAATGGGCGATGGGGCGCTACACCGACGGAAGGCTCTCCTTGGTCGTTGGAACCCACACGCATGTACAAACCTCCGACGCTCAGATCCTTCCGGGTGGGACCGGATACATCACCGATCTCGGCATGACAGGCGCTAACACGGGAGTGATCGGAATGGACGCTCAGGTCGCCTTGAGGCGATTTCTCTCGCCCACGCCAGCGCCGTACCAGATCGCGGAGGGCGAGGGGATCTTACACGGCGTTATCGCCGATATTGACAAGGTATCGGGGAAGACGGTTTGGATCTCTGCGCTGAGAGACGCCTAGAGCGACGACCCAACAGTGGGCCATTCTCCACATAGTTACGCTGCTTTTCGTTTTGCCAGATAGAACGCGGATATCTTTCATGCCGTTTCGTAACCTTACGGTGACACCGAGCATCATAGTCCAGTTGAGTAGTCATATATCGAGAGGCCCTCACGGATGATCAGAACCTCTTCGGTAGCTTCGTAGTACCTCACACGGACGTTACACGTAACTAGAGTAGTTATTTCGCAACGCACTCTCGTAGGGTTTTTTATGATCACACCACGCCGCCTTCTTCTCGTCGCAGCCGCCAGCCTCTCCGTTCACTGCAGTGTCGCGCGCGCGCAAGACGTGCTTCCGTATGACCACACAGACTCCGAGTATCATCCCTCTCCTCGATATAGGGAGTCGGAATCTCATCCCCTTCGTGTACTCGCGTACGCGCTCCATCCGGTTGGATGGGTACTCCGTGAGGTAATCTTTCGCCCCTTGAGCTATTTCGCCTCATCAACACCGGAAACCAGAGCGGTCATGGGGTATCGTGAGCCGTACGACTTCCGGCAGCCCTCGTGTTTCTCTCGTGATCAATCCACCCCTGATTGTCGGCAGATCACTCCATTTGACTACGATAGTAATGTGGGCAAAGTGGTAGACGCTGGCGCTGCATCCAACCAACAGCAGGCGCTCTACTTTCCCGATACGAACTTCGATTTTAATAAGCGAACCCTTAATCCGATCGGCAAGGAGAAGGCGAGGGTCGCCGCTGACATCGTACGCCGAGAGGGATACCTCAAGGTTGTTCTTGAGGGGCACACCGATGCTCGGGGAAGCGAAGCGTATAACCAGAAGCTTGGGCTCGATAGAGCCGAGGCCGTGAAGAACGAATTGGTCGCCCAGGGTATTCCGGTCGACACTCTCTCAACGATCAGCTTCGGTGAGACCCGCCCGTTATTCAATGAGAAGGAGGATTGGGCATACGCGGCAAATCGTCGAGTTCACATTCACGTTGATGATGGAACCGACAAGGCTGTGGCCGAAGCGGCAGCGGCGAAGTTTGATAAACCCGTAGCGCCGAAGACAGCCCCGAAGGCAGCGCCAAAGGCGAATAAGGCGAAGGTGGCGAAGAAGGTTGAACCGAAGCTCGATGCGGCGGCCCCAGCGCAGGAGGCTGCGCCGGCTGGTAAGTAGAAATCCCCGGAGGGCCCGTCTCCCGACGGGCCGGAATCGCGACAGCCTTTCCAATTCGTACCTGGACCGCGATCCAATTTGTATCGTTGGAGCATACCCGGCCCGTCAGGCCCCTTTCGCCAAGGCTTCGGGGGACGAGGAGACGGGCCCTCCGGAACGCGCGCGGAATAGCCTAAAAATTCAACAACGCCATCACCATGAGCGCATTGATGTATCGCCCGCCATCCTCATCAAACCTTTGCGCGTATTCTCCCAGATAGCCGATTTCATATCGCCCCGGGCCTTGTTTGAAATACGGTCCGAAGAAGAAACGATCGCGATCGAAGCCTCCCGTAGGTCCTTTATACTGAGAATTGAGGTTCACAAAGATCTCATTGTAGCCCGTTAATCCGAAGTTGCCGGAATCGGAGAGGGCGTAACTTCCGCGTAGGAGATATCTCGTCCGATTAGAGGGGCCCGCCGCGTCCTCTATAAATCGCTGCTCCTGGCGCAGCCGGTGTTGCCAATCGAGTCCCCACCGAGAATCCTTGACGAGCAGCTGTTGCCAGATTCGGTTCTCGTTTCGGAAGTCCTCCTGGTAGTTATTGTTCATGAACGTTGGCGTCCACGCGTATCCCAAGAAGAGCGCGATATTTGGATTGATGTTGTATCCCAGAGCTGGACGAATCAGCAGTCTCTCTAATCGTGAGATATCGTCGCCCACCCGTGGTTGCGCCTCCATGTACACAAACCACTCCTTGGTGACATTCACTTGCGTGATGACCTGGGTCCAACTTTGGACGTCGCTACTCTGCGCGTAGGAGGGAGTAGACGTCAGGGAGCTTGCGGTAAGGGCAGCGAAGATAAGGGCTGTTATGTTTCTCATACGAACTCCAGCGCAACGCCGTATCCATTATTTGGTAGGGCCCTACCGTCGGCCGTACCGGTCAACGATACGGCCCTCACCTTGAGAGTCACGGTAACGCCTCTTTTGTCTGGTCTGAAGGACGTTATCCGTTCGCCGCCTTATTCACGACGATAGTGCTCTGGGCTCCCGATGTTGTCGCGATATCCTGATTCGATGGGAGAGCAGGCATCGTTTCTGAGCTCCCTAATCCGAGCCACTCAAGCAGGCTTCGAATCGCGGACGGACGCTTCTGATGCAGCCCGATTAACTGGCGAATAGCTTGCGTCTCAGAGAGTAGAAGGACCTGATCGCGGTCTCCTTTCTCCTCGAGCTTCTCTACCCGGGTGCGTAACCAGTCTCGCTGGGAACGAAGGTCCTGAATCTCTGATTCCTTCATATCGAGGATTCGCTCCTGCAACGTAACGAGGTTCCTCAGACGCTGCATCTCCTCGTTGAG
>JAIXPR010000204.1 GCA_027486155.1 Pseudomonadota bacterium
AAGCGTGGATATCCCGGGCATGCCGACCACCCTTAACGGTGGATTTACCCCTCCCGAAGTGATGGTGAACAAGCCTGTGCCGGGGCATATGCAGGGTGGTCAGATGTTTGCGCCCGTGAGCCTGGCGTCCGGAGCGACGGCGAGCGGGGATGGTACGGATTCGAGCACCACGGCGAATCGTGGTTGGGGCACCATCGTGTGGCCGCAAGGTGAGGAGGCGCTTGAATGGCTCACGGAGAAGGGACAGGAGTGGCGAGATAGATCGAGCGTCATCGCGGCGTGGAAGTATCAGCGCGACCTTTCGGGTAGCGCCCGTGCCACGTACGCCTACTACCAGAGCCTCGCCGCGCAGTACGTAGAGTTTCAGGCGGGGCCCGAGAGCGCTACGTTGTCTCCGTTCTTCGATTACACCCGGTTCGCCTCATACGAAGATAAAAAGGACGCGAGCGAAGATGCGTTGGCAGGCTTTGTCGAGGATAACGGGAGCAAGCTCGTTGTGACGGTGATCAATAGATCTCCCTTTGACCTCTGCCTCAGCCACCTCTCGCCCTCATCGGTGGATATAGCTGATCGGGTGAGCGTCGCGAACCCGGTTCACCTAGCGCCGAATGGAGAGCCGACAACGATCGCTATCCGTACGTTGCCCGGTGTGTTGACCGCCCAGGACGCTCGCCTCGTATTCGGTGTCGGAAACTGCGCTGACACAGAGGGCAACCACGACCAGTACCGCTTGGTCGGCTTTAAGGTTGGGCCATCGAGCGTGGAGCCGTCACAGCAAGAGGGGGAGGAGTCAGTAGGACCCGCTGCAGGGGGCGGGGGCGGGGGATGCCCATCTGGGACGCATATGGAACAGGTGCGGTATCGGGAGGGCGCGGTCGAGGGGGGTTGGGATGGCGGAAGGTTTGTGTCGAGCGAGAAGGATAACGCATGGAGCGCAAAGGCGCGACCCTTTATGTGTATCCCTAACAACCGGTGGGATGTTCTCACCGCAAATGGCGTGAAGGATGTGTGCAAGACATGGTTCGGAGACCGAGCTGAGCTGACGGAGCACAATACGGAGCGATATCCATTAGGTATTGAGTGGGAGCCGCAGCCGTATGACATCTTCAATCCGACGAATACCCTGGTTGCCTCGGTGAAGAACAGGAAAGATCTCTGCAAGTGCAAACAAGGCTGGACCGCCGAAGGGGCGACCGCGGACGAGGTGTGTCGCCCGGCGTGTCTGAAGGACCCCAACACTGAGTTAGCGAGTCGAGGTGGGACGAACCTGGAGCCGGTGTGTCGATGCAAGGAGGGGTTTACCTTGAAATATAGTGATTGGTCTAAAAGAGAAACTTGTCAAGCTGTCGAGTCGCGAAAGCCTTGTCCGAAGAGTTGAGCGACCTGGCGATGTTCTTTGCATGACGTAACGCGGCGGTCGGGGACGACCGCCCTCCCAACTACCTCCTCTCATCCAGTTGCGTGAATCGCCGACTCAAGTCGTTGTGAAGTTGCGTGACGCGTTTGTGCAGCTCGGTAATCTTCCTCTCCGCCTTCAGGTTCACCTCATATTCAATATCGTTTCTGACCCGCTCCTTAGCGGAATTGAGGTTTTGCGCGAGGAGCACGACGATGCTCAGGAATATCGCCTCAAGGGATACCGACATCGTGAGGAATCCAAATGGATAGGGGTCGAACGCCGCGATCCCAGGGATCAGCTCCACGTTCACAACGATCCAAGCCAAGAAGATGAGAGCGTTGAGGGCGAGAAACGGCATGCTGCCGCTGAAGTCCGCGATCCAGTTGGCGACCCGTTGGGGAAGGGAGAGGTTGCTCTCGAAAGCGACGTTGACGTTGCCCGACGCGCCTACCATCAAAAGGTGGTCAGCATCACGAAGTCGTCGAGAGATCATGGCGAGGAGGTCGATACTCGCTTCGGGCTTTCTTCCCAAGAATTCGAGAAGGGCTGCGCGAGGGAACTCCCACAACGAGCTCTCCTCGGTGGTGCGCGCGCACGCGGAGCGTGGGCCTGGATCGAAGACGGATGTCTCCCCAAAGATATCCCCTGGCGAGAGCGAGGTAAGGACGATCTTTTCGCCGGCAAAATCGTGAACGTAGATCTCAACGGCCCCTGACTGCACGATAAAGAGGGAATCTCCCCGCTCCCCTTCCTGAAAGAGGTGCGTATCGGTAGCCATCGTTCTCTCCTGGAGCACCTCGTGGAGCGCCGCGATCTCGGCATCATCGAGGAGGGAGAAGAGCTTTACCGTCCGCAGAAAATCGTAATGAGCCGTGGGATGCGTCGCTTGGGGGGTCGACATAGTAGTGGTCTCCAGGAGCTGATGTACTCTGGAAACGTAGCAAAACTGGCAGCGACATCACCAGAGATATACGCGAGGGCAGGAGTATGCGAAGGTGATGGAGACAGTTTTTCGTGGAGCCCCTATGACATTCCGAGCCGCAGCTGAGGAACTCCTCTCAACCTCCCATTTCGTGATGGCGACCTACCTGAGCGATATGTCGGACGATGATATCGTGGTGTGTCCGGTCGAGGGGGCGCACCATGCGGCATGGCAGTTGGGACATCTGCTCCTGAACGAGCGGCGGACCGTCGAGGCGATCCGCGCTGGTGGGGGTGTTGCACTTCCGGAGGGATTCGAGGTGGCTCATGGGAAGGATGTTTCGATCTCCTCAAGAGAGGGTGCTCTCAAGGTTTCCGAGTATCTCGCCCTAATGAAGGCGCAGCGTGATAAGACCAAGGATATCTTGAAGTCACTGAGCGACTCGGAGCTTCATCAGCCCGCCCCCGAATTTATGCGGGGATACGCCAAGAGCGTGGCTTCCGCGTTCCTCACGATCGCCAGCCACGAGATGATGCATTCGGGGCAGATCGCGGTTATTCGACGGAAGTTGGGGAAGGCGGTGGTGATATAGGGGGGGATGTCCGATTGCCTCCGGAGGGCCTGTCTCCTGACAGGCCGGAATCGCGACCGTCGTTCCGGTTGGCGATATGCATCGCGATTCAATTCGATAGGTCTGTGCATACCCGGCCCGTGAGGACACGGGCCCTCCGGGTATCGGGGCCGACCTTCTTTAACCCATCATTTGACGTATCGCCGCTTTTCCTAGTCATATTAGATAGTTAGGGTCGCCATCTCGCCCCCCAGAAAAAATCTCAGGCGCTGTGTTTAGATTTTTCGGTGTGGTACTATTTGGCGCGGTATTTTTTCCAAGGAGGGATATGCGAGGCATATCGGTCGTAATTCCAGTTTATAACGAGGAAGAGAACGTAGCTGAGGGATTTCGCGAAGTTGCGGGTGTCCTTGAGACGATAGGGATGCCGTACGAGGTCATCTACGTCGATGACGGGTCTCGTGACACCACCGTAGCGACCCTCCTTGAAGCGGCAGGCAACGATCCTCACCTCCGACTGATTCAGCTCCGCCGCAACTTCGGTCAGACCGCCGCTATGTCCGCCGGTTTCGATCACACCCAGTACGATATCGTCATCGCCCTTGATGGTGACCTTCAAAACGATCCGAAAGAGATCCCACAGATGGTAGCGAAGCTCGGCGAGGGATATGACCTCGTGTGTGGATGGCGTAAAGCTCGCCGCGACAAGTTCGTGAGCCGTCGTCTTCCAAGCATGATCGCAAACCGCTTGATCTCGTATTGCACGGACGTTCGCCTCCACGACTATGGATGCACACTCAAAGCTATGACCGGTGATATCGCTCGTGGTCTTCGCTTGTATGGCGAGATGCACCGATTCATTCCAGCGCTCGCGAACGAGATGGGCGCGAAGATCGTTGAGGTTCCCGTTAATCACCGTGAGCGCAAGTTCGGTACCTCGAAGTACGGTATCTCTCGCACGATCCGAGTCGTGCTTGACCTCATCACCGTTAAATTCCTTCTCGGATACTCGAAGCGTCCGATTCACCTCTTCGGTCTCGTTGGAGCGGCTGCCGGGCTGTTCGGTATCGCGCTTCTCTCAGTGCTTACCTTTCAACGGCTCTTCCAAGATGTTCCGATGGGTAACCGACCGTTGCTCTCGCTTGGTGTCATGATGGTCATCATCGGAATGCAATTCATGGTGTTCGGGCTCCTCGCTGAGGTGTTGGCGAGAACCTACTACGAGTCGCAGAGCAAGAAGACCTACGTTGTTCGACGCGTGTTTACCGGCCTTGATGTCGATGGCAGTGCACCGTGGAAGCGCAAAGCGGCGAACTAATATCTGCTAACCGATCCTCGCGACGCCCTATCCGTTTGCTGCTCGATGGCCGCAAGTTGAGGGACGGCGGGATCGGTGTGTACACCGATAACCTCATCACCGGATTACTTGAGGTCGGCGGCGTTGCTATCACCGTGTTGTATAGCGATGAGCGGTGCCGTTCGGCTCCCTACGCGTCGCGGGTTGAGTGGTTGTGGGACGCGGCTCGCCCCTATTCGGTCGACGAGATGCTCAGGATGCCAGCGCGCATCGACTTCTCTCGCTTCGATATCTTCCACACCCCGCACTACATGCTCCCGTATCGAATCCCGATACCTACCGTCGTCACGGTACACGACCTCATTCACATCACCCATCCGGAGAAGCTCTGGTATCCATCAGTGGCGAAGTTTCTCATTCGCTCCGCGGTGCGACGAGCGGATGGTGTGCTTGCGGTAAGCCGCCACACGCGGAGCGCCGTCGCGACATTGACGGGCGCGGCCGACACTAAGGTGCGGTATGTGCCGAACGCGATCTCGCCCCGGATTGTTGAGGCATCCACCGCAGCTCCTCATAACGATGACGCGCTCCCGTATCTTCTCACGCTCTTCTCGAACACAAAGCCTCACAAAGGGTTGCGCGATCTTTTGGATGCCTATCAGGCGTTTCGCGAAGGCCGTCAGTGGGCATCGCCACCGAAGGTGTGTCCAAACCTTCATCTCGCAGGATTTGGCGCTCAGGCGCTTCTCGATTCCCCAGCGGAGCGGGCATCGATTGAGCACATCGACGGTGTACGGATCGTTGGTGCGCTCTCGGACGCGCAACTTCGTGCCGAATTACGGGGAGCTTCAGCACTCGTGGTTCCCTCGCTCGTTGAGGGGTTCTGTCTTCCCGCTGTTGAGGCCCAAGCTGTTGGAACACCGGTCGTCTGTCGCCCCGTTCCCGCGTTACTTGAATTAGTGACCGAGAGCGATACCGTCGCGCAGAGCTTCTCGATCGACAGTTTAGCAAAGGCGATCGAGGCGAGTCTTGAGAAGGCGCGGAGTTCTGATCGCGTTCCGCCGCGCGCCCATCTCGATCTTTACTCCTGCGCTAACATCGCCTCGATGGTACGGTCTGAGTACGAGCGAATACTCGCCACAAGGAGCGGATCGTGAGAGTAGCGTTGGTGCACGATTGGTTGACGGGGATGCGGGGAGGGGAGCGGTGTCTTGAGGCGTTCCTCTGCATCTATCCCCAGGCCGATATCTTTACCCTCGTGCACGTGCCTGGAAAAACATCCGCGCTGATCGATTCGCGAGTCAAGGTAACCTCGTTTCTCAACAAGGTTCCGCGCATCGAGAAGTTGTACAAAGCGTTTCTGCCGCTCTATCCGCTCGCGATTCGATCGTTTGATTTCACTGGATACGACCTCGTGATCTCGTTGAGTCACGCCGCGGCCAAAAACGTGTATGTGCCGGCTGGGGTTCCGCATGTGTGCTACTGCTTTACCCCGATGCGGTATGTGTGGGACCAAGCGTCGGCATACCTGCGTGGGGTGAAGTATGTGTGCGCGTTGCCACTCATCTCCCTTTTGCGTCGGTGGGACGCTCAAGGAGCGAAGCGGGTGTCTCATTTCATCGGCATCAGCACCTTCATTAGCGCGCGAATCAGGCGATTCTATGGCCGATCGTCCACTGTCATCGCGCCACCGGTGCGGATGAGCGATGAGGTTTCCTTTGAGTTGACCCCTGAGGAAAGGGATTTTTTCGAGCGACACTCTGAATCGTTCTTCCTCTGCGCGGGCGCGCTCGTTCCGTATAAAAAGATCGATGTCGCCGTGAAGGCCTTTAACCAACTCGGGCAATCCCTGTGGGTCGTTGGTGGCGGTCCTGAGCAACCAGCGCTTGAAGCGATAGCTGGTGCGAACGTTCGGATCCTGGGTCGCGTGAGTGAGGCGTTCCTGTGGGAGTGCTATCGCCGGTGTCGAGCACTTGTCTTCCCCGGGATCGAGGACTTCGGGATCGTTCCCGTTGAGTGTCTGTCCGCTGGACGGCCTGTTATCGGTATAGATGCCGGGGGGTTGCGCGAGTCTGTGGTCGGATTCCGACCGTGGCAGGGTTCGAATCTTGTCCCTACGGAGCACACCGGTATATTTGTACCTAAAGATAAGTGTGGTGACGTCACTGCGCTGATGGAAGCGGTTCGAATCTTTGGCGATGTTGAACATCGGTTCGACGCCGTTACGCTGAAGACCCGAGCTCGTCAGTTCAGTTACCCCAATTTTTTCAAGGCATGGACCTCATTTTTGGAAGAGGTCGGGTTGCGCAAAGCCCCTCGTCAATCGAACGTTGAGCGAGTTGCGGCTAGTTACGAGGTGTAATGCTCAAGCAGAAGCGACAATTATTTGAGTACCTCTTTATGGTGGCCGACCTCGCGGTTGTGAGCGCCGCCTGGATCGTCGCGTACGGTCTCCGATTCATGACCGATCTCGTGCCGGTCGATAAGGGAGTTCCGGAGTTCGCTCCCTATCTTTCAATGACCGTATTTGTCTGGCTTATCTGGGCCTTCGTGTTCCGTCGCATGGGGCTCTACCGCCCGATGCGTGGCGTGCGCCGCACCCGAGAGCTCTGGGTGCTCATCAACGCGAACGCGCTCGCGATTCTGCTCCTCATCTCCATCACCTACCTCTTCCGAGAGAAGAGCGTACAGTTCTCTCGACTCGTGTTCGTCTATTTCTGGGCGCTCGCTACCTTGTTCACGATCGTGCAGCGAACGTCGCTCCGATTCCTGCTCCGGGAGTTGCGGCGTAAGGGATATAACCTTAGATACATTTTGATCGTTGGAGCCGGAAAGGTCGCTGGCGATCTCGCGAGTCGAGTTCGTCTCCATCAGGAGCTCGGTGTTCAGCTCCTTGGGTGTCTTTCAAAGTGCGGCGATGAGAAGCGAGGCTCGGGCGGAGTCCCAGTCGTAGGACGATACGAGGATGTGAAGAAGTTCATCGGCCGTACCGACATCGATCAGATCGTGGTTGCCTTGCCACTCGAGGATCATCAGATGCTCCCCACCATTATGGAGGAACTCAAGGACTCTCTCGTTGATATCAAGATAGTTCCTGACCTCTACCAGTTCGCCAGTCTTGGTGGAGCTATCGAGGAGTTCGAGGGGCTCCCGGTCATTAGCCTCCAAGAGTGTCCGTTGGACGGTATCAACCTCTTCACGAAGCGGGTTGTGGACCTCGTGGTTGGCTTCGCGCTCCTCGTGCTCTTCTCGCCGTTGATGACCCTTATCGCGCTTTTGGTTAAAGTGACCTCTCGAGGTCCGATCTTCTTCAAGCAGGAGCGGGTGAGCTTCGACGGTACGCGGTTTAGTATCGTGAAGTTCAGAACGATGTACACGAACGCCGAGAGTCAGGGTCCGGGGTGGACTACCCCAGGAGACAATCGAATTACGCCGTTGGGACGAATCCTTCGCTCCACCAGCCTCGATGAGCTGCCGCAACTTCTGAATGTTTTGAAGGGGGATATGTCGATCGTCGGACCCCGACCGGAGCGGCCGGTGTTTATCCAGGAGTTCCGACGGCGGGTCCCACGGTACATGCTGCGACACAAGGTGCCCGCCGGGATCACCGGATGGGCGCAGGTTCACGGATGGCGCGGCGACACCTCAATCGATAAGCGTATCGAGTACGATCTCTACTATATCGAGAACTGGTCGCTCATCCTCGACCTGAAGATCCTGTGGCTCACCCTGTTTAGAGGGTTCCGCAACCGAAACGCCTATTAACCTTTTTGGGCGCGTCCACCCGGCCCCTTGTGAACGTGCACGAGCACGTTCACAAGGGGGGGCTCAGCACCTGGAGATCCCGGCGTTTGCATCCTTTCCAGAACCTCCTCTCTGATCTAACCTTTCCTCATGCGAAACTTCGCGCTCTTTTTGATGATCTGTGTCTTTGCGGGTTCTACCGTGACGGTGGCCGCTAAGGACATTCAAAAGCGTCTTGCCCCCGCAAGCGACGCCGACCGAGCGGCCCTTCAAGATATACTAAACGACATTCAGGGTCAGAAGGTCATCCCGGCGGTGAAGGCAGAGATGCCGAAAGAGGCGCTCCCCGCTCGATCGAATGGTAGTTATCTGGTGCGTCGGGACATTGATCGCCTGAAGAAATTTATTATGAGCTTTGTCAGTCCCGAGGAGTCGCAACCTGCGGAACCGGTAGCAGGAGAAACGAAGTAAATGAGACCCTCCCCCGACCTCTCTCTTATTCGCGGATTGCTTCCAATGCTCCTTGCGGTTGTCATTCCCACAACCCTCTCAGGATGCGTATTGGTACCCTTCATCCAAGCCTTTAAGGAGGTGGGAGCGACGGAGGGTGATCGTATGGCGCTCCTCGATAAAGAGATAAAGGGTTTTAACTCAGCGATCGTGTGGGGAAACCACACTGAGGCCGCTTCGTACGTGGCCCCTGAGAGTCAGCTTAAGCTCTCCTCTCAGTTTAAGGACACCACCGAAGAGGAACGGATCGTCGATACGAAGGTCACGAATGTGGTGTGGGGCGATGGCGCTCGAGAGGCGACCGTTCAGGTAAAGACTAAGTTCTATCGTGTCCCGGTGTACGTCGTGAACACTCGTATGGAGGAGCAGCGATGGACATGGAGCACCGGCTCCTGGAAGATGGTTGATCGCACAGTGAGTGAGGGATAGGTGGTACAGAGGCTCTTGCCTGACATCTCTGGGGTTCTTTTCCGTGTTGTGCCCATCGCGTTGCTAGCGGTCGTCGTGAGCGGATGCGCTCTCTTCGCTCCAAAGGCCAAAACCCAGGGCGCTGGCGGATTGCCCCTTGAGGCGACAGCCGGCCTCGACCCGGACGTGACCCCGTTCGTTTTAGAGGTAATGGAGGAGAGTAACGACGGCAAAAAGCTCGTCGTCAAAGGTCGTATCATCCCTAAGACCACGAAACCCGCCTCAGAGGTAGTGGTTCGTCTCTCCGCTCTCGATAAAGCGGGTGAGGAGCGGGTCTCCTTCCATAATATGAAGGATCTCCTCGCTGGGGCCGGTTCTCAAGGCAAGGGGGACCCGACGCTCGAAAAGGGGGTTGCCCAACCTTTTACTCTCTCGATGCCCCTGGGTGGCATTACCAGCTATCAACTTGAGGTGTTGTGGGGGAAGGAGGCCGCCCCGTTCTCGCCAACCGAGCCAGCTTCTACCGAGAAAAAGACACCTAAGGAGTTCATCGCGTTGCGGAATTTAGAGGTTCATCGCGTCCCAGACGCTAGCTGCGTGACCCCGAACGAGTGTGTCGTCAGGTTCACGATTACAGGTGAAATGTTCAACTCTGGCACCGCCACCATCCTCGATGTGGTGATCGTGGCCGGTTTTGCCCCGGCGGATGCGCTTGATTTGGACTCCCAAATTCTTGAGAATGAGAAACGCGTTGAAGTGCCCAATCTGCGGTTAGCGCCGGGGGCTTCGCAACGCTTTAGGTTGTCGTTGGATAAACTTGTTCCCGTCTCAACGACCGTAGCTCCGCAGCCGGTAGTGCGCATCGCGTCGTTCCGTTCGGAATAGTTCCGAAGCGAGGGATGCCTCGGTTTCGGGCCATCATCGTAAAAGTTACCCGTATGTCTTCGTCGTGTGAAAACGAAATCGATCGAACGGACTCGTCCCCCGAGAAGACGAAGCCAGGTGTATATATCCGCACCTTCGGTTGCGCGATGAATGAACACGATACGCAGAAGCTCTACAAGATCCTTGAAAAGGACTACCAACCCGTTGACGCGCCGGATAAAGCGGAACTTGTGCTCATTAATACCTGCAGTGTCCGAGAGAAGGGGGAGCAGAAGCTCTACAGCACCCTCGGAGAGATGCGCGAGCTTAAGAGCGCCAATCCGAACATGATGGTCGGAGTGTGCGGGTGCGTGGCGCAGCAGGAGGGTGAGGCGCTCCTTAAAAAGGGGCGAGGCGTGGATCTCGTTTTCGGCACCCATAACCTCTCCCTCGTACCCTCACTCGTTCAGCTCAGAAAGCAGGGTGCCCCTCCACAAGTCGCGATTAACTATCGAGAGGATTGGGAGGAGCTGCCCCTTGGGTTCGCGGACACCGATCCATCGAAGAACGGCAAAGCGAATCACGTTACCGCGTTTATCTCTATCAGTCGCGGCTGCAATAAGAGCTGTTCGTACTGCATCGTCCCGACGACCCGTGGGCCAGAGGTTTCTCGCGCGCTCACTGAGATCGAGCGAGAGGTACGAATCGCGGTGCACCGAGGGGGGCGAGAGATCGTTCTCCTCGGCCAAACGGTAAATTCCTACGGCCTGGACCTCTCTCCACGTGTCTCATTCGTCCATCTGCTTGACCGTATCTCGCAGATCGATGGAGTTGAGCGCATTCGATTTACGAGCCCGCATCCCCAAGAGATTCGCGCCGACTTCATCGAATGTGTGAGTACGAACCCAAAGGTGTGTCGTCACATCCACATGCCGCTGCAATCGGGAAGCGACCGCATCCTCAAATTGATGAACCGCAACTACCGCCGAGCGAAGTACCTTAAGATCATCGAGGATCTTAAAGCTCGAGTTCCGGACATGGCGATTACCACCGATTTCATCGTTGGATTTCCTGGAGAAACAGAGGAGGATTTCCAACAGAGCCTTGAGATAATGGATATCGTTCAGTTCGATCTCAGCTATTCGTTCGCGTTCTCTCCTCGGCCAGGAACGCCCGCCGCGTTAATGCCCGAACTGATAACACAGGAGGACAAGCTCCAGCGCCTCCAGATCCTTCAAGCGAAGCAGGAGCGGATCCAGAGCGCGCGGCTTGAGCAGTGGGTTGGTAAGACCGCTGAGGTGCTCATCGATAATCACAATCGCATGGATGAGCGCTGCTTCCAGGGGCGTATCTCGCAAAATTTCGTGGTGAACTTTACGCAGCCCTATGAGGGGCTCTCGTTGGGTTCGTTAGTGAAGGCGAAGATCACCGGACGTAAGCGATATACGTTGGTGGGGGAGGTCGTTTAGCGGATACCCGGAGGGCCCGTCTCCTGACGGGCCGGAACCCGCGATGGAATGTTCGTGCATACCCGGCCCGTAAGGATACGGGCCCTCCGGATTCTGGACGGTGCGCCGAGGGCATAAGGACCTAACCCTCTCTCCTCGCACCCTTCCAAAGATTTTCCGTGCCCCTTTCCTCGCTCAGGGGGTATACTATTGAAATTGTGTCGTATCGGATCCCGCGGGGATAGGATTTTTTCTACCATGGTACAAGAGGCTGCTATCGAGATGTTTGTGGGTGGGTTGGTCATGGATCCAACGACCCAGGCTCCTATCGTGGTGTTAAAGGATGAGACCGGTAGCGTAACCTTGCCGATCTGGATCGGCATCAATGAGGCGACCTCTATCGCGAGCGCTATCAAGCAGATCACCATGGCTCGTCCCCTGACGCACGACCTCTTCTATGACCTCCTTCAGCAGTTGGGGATGACGGTTCAACGTATCGTGATCACGGAGCTTCGAGAGTCGACCTATTTCGCTGAGCTCGTTCTCGGCCAGGGCGATAAGGCGTTCGTGCTAGATGCCCGCCCCAGTGACGCGATCGCTATGGCAATCCGCGCCTCGGCTCCAATTTATGTCGCGCAACAGGTGCTTGATCAGGCGAGGGTAGCTTTTGCCTCGCAAGCTGAGATTCCGGCACCACCTGCTCGCCAAGGGGAGGGGGAGGCCACAGAGGAGGCTGCAGAGGGCGAGCAGGCTCCGTCGAGCGATTTTCAAGCGATCGATAAGGAGCGCTGGGAGGAGATCCTGAGCCAGCTCGATCCCGATGACTTTAAGTATAAGATGTAAGGTCACCTTCTACCTGTACTTTTGAGGGGGCCTCTGCTACGAAACGGGGATATATTTTCTGAAGGTCCTTCCAGCGGCTCTTCGTCGCGGAGCCAGGCTGCTCAGTAGGTAGGAAAAGCATCTAGGAAAGAGGTATCGTTGTGTCGACCACCCCAGTAACTAAGGACCCATCCCACGATAAGGCCCCTCGCACGCCTCCACGCAATATCTTTGAAGATCCCGCTATCGCCGTAGCCGCTCAGAACGACCCCTTCGCTCGATGGGTGGTGAAGAATTGGCGCTCTCTTGTCGCGGTGCTTCTCGCCGTCGCGGCGGTCATGTTGGGATACGATCGATTCACCACCGTCGCGTTAGAGAAGCGTTCATCGGCCACAGCCACCTTGAACTCGGTACAAGAGAGCTACCACCAACTCCTGACCAAGGAGGAGTCCCTCGTGACGTTGCGAGCTGATGAGGCCGCCCAAACGGACGCGGCTGAGAAGGCGAAGATTACCGCGAAGATAGAAGCGACCTCTCGAGAGATCGATCAGTTGAAAGATAAGGTAACCTTGATGGTCGAATCCCTCGATTCGTCCGCTCCCTTCGGTACGTTGAAGGAGCTCTACCAAGGACTCCTTGCGGCGCGTCTCAAGAACTACGACAAAACGCAATCGGTTTTGGCCGCCACTCAATGGGAAGCGGTTGGAAAGCCTGAATCATCAGAGCGCTTCATGGCGGAGCTTCTCGCGTTCGGACTGGCGCGATCGCTGATTGATTCAGATGCGCACCGTGAGTTCGCGCGTGGCCAGCTCGTGATTATCGCTGAGCGTGGTTCCTTCGCCGCGGTACCGGCGGCTACGACGCTGACGATGATCGCGGTTTCTGACGCTGAGAAGACTCAAGCGCAGGAGCTCGTGACGAAGTTGCGCGCGAAGTATCCGAGTCAGCAGCGCTTCCTTTCTAACCTCGAAGATAGTGAGTCATAATGAGCGGGAGCAAGCTGCCGTACCGGCTGATTGCGTTTCTCACGCTTATCAATATCCTCAATTTCTTTGATCGATACATCGTTCAGGCGGTAGAGCCACTCCTTAAGAGTGAATTCGGGCTGACGAATCAGCAGTCCGGGTTGCTCGGCGCGGCGTTCGTCGTGGGGTACACTATCTTTTCGCCCCTCTTCGGATTCTTCGATAATCGTGTCGATCGACGGATCCTCATGGCGTGTGGGCTCGTGGCGTGGAGCCTCTTCACCGGACTGACCGGACTCGCTTCAGGCTTTCTCTTCTTCGTCATCGCTCGCATGTTGGTGGGAGTAGGAGAGGCGAGCTTCGGCGCGATAGTGCCAAGCTTCCTTAAGGGCAGGGTTCAGGACATGGTGGCGCTGAACTCGGCACTCTCAATCTTTTATGTCGCGATACCGGTAGGGTCAGCTCTCGGCTACATC
>JAIXPR010000306.1 GCA_027486155.1 Pseudomonadota bacterium
GACTTCCCGACGATATAAAGGTTACCGCAGTGGACGATGCGGGAAGTATCATGGCACTCCGCCATACCCGCCTCGACATCTGTGGTGTACAGTTTCATCCTGAGTCGATTTTAACCGAACACGGGCGAACGATGCTTGAGAATTGGATCACTCATGAAAGAGCAACTCGATAAAACACTACACGGAACGAAGCTCTCCTCTGATGAGGCGCGTTCGCTCATGCTCGCCGCCCTGGAAGAGCCGATAAACGGCGCACAGGTAGCGGCGCTCCTGACGTGCCTGCACATTCATGGGGTGTCGGTAGATGAGCTCGGGGGATTCTCCGACGCCCTTCTGCAGCTCGCGACCCCCGTCCGTCTTGGTGAGAGCGATCTCATCGATGTGTGTGGTACCGGTGGCGATGGTAAAGGAACCTTTAATATCTCAACCGCTACAGCTTTTGTGGTAGCGGCCGCGGGATACAAGGTAGCCAAGCACGGAAACTACGCCGTCTCCTCCTCATGCGGAAGTTCAAATGTCCTCGAGACACTCGGTATTGAGCTCACCAACGACCTTGAGAGGCTTCGAGATAACCTCTCTCGCTCAGGGGTGTGTTTCCTGCATGCGCCCCTCTTCCATCCGGCGATGAAACGGGTCGCTCCGATCCGCAAGGAGCTCGGCTTCCGTACGGTGTTCAACATGCTCGGCCCGCTGGTAAACCCAGCCCGTCCAGCCTTTCAAGTAAACGGTGTGTATAATCGAGAGATCCAAAGGCTCTATACTTACCTTTTACGTCGACAGGGGAAGCGCTTCGCCATCGTTCATACAACCGATGGTTACGATGAGGTCACCCTTACAGCTCCCGTTATCGTTACGAGGGAGAACGGCGCCCTGGAGCTTACCCCAAGCGACTTCGGGTTCGCGCCTATCGTCCCTTCCGAACTAGCGGCGGGGAAGACGGTAGATGAGTCAGCTGAGATCCTTCGCTCTATCTTGCGGGGTAAAGGCACTCCAGCTCAACACGCAGTTGTTGCGGCGAGCGCAGGCCTCGTCATGTGGACTAAAGAGGGCTCCGGCAGCTTATCTGAGCATGTCCACAGAGCACATTCGATCATCACATCAGGCGAAGCCTCGACTATCCTCATCAGGAGCGGCACACAGGTATGAAAAACATCTTAAACGAAATTATCGATCACAAACGAGTTGAAGTGGCGGAGCGAAGGGAGCTTCACCCTATCAAACTTCTTGAGAGGAGCATCTACTTCGAAACGACGCCGGTATCATTGCGAAAATACCTTCAGCGTCCCGACCTGCTCTGCATCATCGCTGAGATTAAACGACGCTCGCCCTCAAAGGGAGATATCAATAAGCACATCTCCGTGCAGGATCTCTCGATCGGATACATGCAGGCCGGAGCTTCAGCGCTCTCCATCCTGACCGACTCCCGCTTTTTCGGGGGACGGAACGAGGACCTTACCACCGGTCGCAGATTTAACTTTTGCCCTATCCTGCGCAAGGACTTCATGATCGACCCGTATCAAGTGATTGAGGCGAAATCGCTCGGCGCTGATGTCATCCTCCTGATCGCGGCCGCCATCTCGCCTAAGCAAACCAAGGAGCTCGCGGCTCTCGCGCGCTCTCTCGGCATGGAGGTTCTCCTGGAGGTACACAACGGTGAGGAGATCGACACGCACCTCTGTGAGGATATCGATCTCCTCGGAGTGAATAACCGAGACCTCACCACCTTTACCGTCTCAACAACGGTGTCTGAGGCCCTCGTGGATAGGATCCCCTCCCACCTCGTGAAGGTAACTGAAAGCGGTATCTCTGACGCCGAGACTATTATTCGACTTAAAAAACTCGGGTATCAGGGATTCCTGATCGGGGAAACGTTTATGAAAACCACTAAGCCCGAGGCTACGTGTCGTCGGTTGATTGAGCAGGTAGCGGCTCTGGAGGGATAAGATGGGACGCTTGCGGGTCAAAGTATGCGGTATGCGAGACGGCGATAACATCGCCGCTGTCGGTGCCCTTATGCCCGAGTATATGGGCTTTATCTTTGTGCCCGCCTCTCCTCGGTATGTCGGGACCTCGTTACCTCCTGAAGCGGCTTCTCTCCCTCCATCGGTGAAGCGAGTTGGGGTTTTTCGGGATGCCCCACTGCATCAGATTCAAGAGGCCGTTGAACGGAATGGGCTATCAGCGGTACAGCTCCATGGGGATGAGGATGACACCTATCTTCGGGAGCTTCGTTCAAGACTTCCTAGCACACTCATCATGAAAGCGATTAAGGTAGCTACCCGATCTGATATCGAGGAGATCTCTCACCGAACGGAATCCCCGGATCTCTACCTTTTGGATAGCGGAGCGGGAGGTACGGGGGTCCCATTCGATTGGTCATGGCTTGAGAGCTATCAGAGCTCGATTCCATGTATCCTAGCGGGAGGGATCGACCTAACGAATATCGAGGAAGCCGTTCGCGTCGCGCAAATGAATCCAGCACTCGTAGGGCTCGATATAAACTCCCGCTTTGAGGTATCACCAGGCATTAAGGACGTCACAAAGATCGCGGAGGCTCTCATGAGGTTGAAGGTATGAAACTAGAAGTAAATGAACACGGATTCTTCGGAGAGTTTGGAGGCGCGTACGTGCCGGAGATGCTCTATCCGAATGTGAAGGAGCTCCAGGAGCGATATAGAGAGATAACCTCCGAGC
>JAIXPR010000153.1 GCA_027486155.1 Pseudomonadota bacterium
CTAACAAAGTCGCTCTGGTAGCGGCTATGCGGAAAACAATCATTATCCTCAACGCTATGCTTAGAGATAATGCCAAATTCCAATCAATTTAATGTTGATTTTCAACACAGCCGCTCCGGATCGATCCATCCCCTACCCCGCCACCACCATAATCCCAACCTGCACGAGACCAACCACAAATCCGAGCACGCCGCCCAGAACCTCGATGGTCTTCAACTCCCGGGAGGAGATCTCATAGATGAGCGACTCAAGCTTCGAGAGATCAAATGCCTCGATCTTTCGAGCGACGATCTCGCTAACGTCGAGTCGGTGCTCAACGCCAGCGACAACTCGCTCCATGAATTCAGGAAAGCGCTCCGCCATCTGGCCGGCGAGGGTCTGCTTAATCTGCTCAAGAAGTGGTCCTTGAAGGAACATCCCCACCATCGGGTTCTGCGCCCCGATCTTGTGCGCGAATGCGTCTATCTGCTCCGATAGGAACGCCGTCGCTTCCTGGGCTGTCTCCGCTCCGCTGAGCGCCGCGTGAATATCCTCTTGAGAGAAGAGATCCCGCTCGATCATCGCACCGAGACTCGCCGCGATCTGTTTCTGACGACGGGGCACAAGACCCTGGAACGTGATTCCACCGATTCGAACCGCCTTATGGGGCCGGAACAACATCCGAACGGCGATGTAGTTGGTGATGTAGCCGATGAGGGCGGCGATTACCGGCACTGAGATCAATGCCCAGAGGGAGTAGTGTTGTGACATGATATGATGTGGAGAAGGAAAGAAGTGAGGTTTTTCCTGTATCAACCTCGAGGTTGAAAGCCCCTAGTCGGCGTCGCGTGTAAAACAGCGCTCGCCGACTAGGCGACCCGGTGTCGACTTAGAACGGGATATCGTCATCATCGAAGGTTACCGGCTCATCACGAACCGATGGAGAGCGTCCGCCGTTCGCTGCCTTCGGAAGGGAATCCGCTGTTGGGATACCAGCGAGTACGTTGCTGTTAGCTGGCTCACCGCCGAAATCCATATCAGCGCCCTCACCCTTGGTTCCACCAACGAACTGAACGGCGTCAGCAAGGATCTCAGTCGTATAACGATCCTTACCTTCCTTGTCCTGCCACTTCCGAGTACGAATACGTCCCTCGATGAAAGCCTGACGACCCTTCTTCAAAAATCGAGCGCAGTTCTCAGCGGTCTTACCGAACACAACGATGTTGTGCCACTCGGTGTGATCCACCCACTGACCGTTTGAATCTTTCTTACGCTCACCCGTCGCGAGCGAGAACTGGCAGATAGCCATCTGTTGAGGGGTGTAGCGAACCTCCGGATCCTTACCGAGGTTGCCAAGTAACATGACCTTATTGATACCCATACTGAAGCTCCACAATTAGACACGGAAGTATATCGGAGACACACCCTCAAGGGTTGCGTTGACACGCGGTTATAACCCACTTTTTCTCCGGTTCAAAGAGTTGAGTGCCACCCGACCCAACTTTCAAAAACCGAATTAAACTAACGGGTTATTTGCGTTTTTTCGAATCAAAGAGGCCCCCTGAGTTGAGAAGTTCCCCTACTCAGGTACACTATCCCTCATCATGAGAATTTGCACGACCACTATCCCCTTTTCAGGGATGAAAATTGAGACGGACCTTCCCCTTGAGGCGCTTAACACCCGCCTCGCCGAGGGCTCTGAACAGCAGCAGTTCATCTTTGAAGCTCCCCCGATGGTTGACCTCACCCTCACGCGAACTCACGGAGGCATTCTGGTAAAGGGTGTCGTGTCCGGTCGATGCAAACAGGAGTGCGCCACCTGCGCCGATCCGGTCTCACATGAGATCGTCTCGACCATTGATTGGTTGCTACAAACAGAGAGCGACCGAGCGGGCCCCGAGGATGAGATCGACGACCCAGGAGTTATCTTCTACGAGGGAGATCACGTTGAGCTTGAAGAGCCACTCCAAGAGGCCCTTATTTTGAACATCAATCCATTCTGGCACCCAGAGCGAGATGCTCAGGATCGATGCACCGTCTGCACGCGAGACTGCCGCGTCAGGGTGTGGGGCGAAGAGTCCAAGGAGAGCGAACAGAGGAGCTCCTCCTTCGGAGCTCTTCTGAAAGGGGCACTGAACGCTCCTAAGAAATAGCGAACTACTATAGCGAGAGCTCTCGTCGTTTAGCTTTTTTACGGGGAGGTAATGCCTTCTTACCCCTTCCAAGGAGCGCGAGCGCGAGCACCTCGCTCACATGCTTCACCGGAACGAACTGGATCTGCTTTCGCTGCTCCTCTGGGATCTCCTCGAGGTCCTTAATATTCTCGTACGGAATAATGACCTTGTTGATCCCGTGCTGGAGAGCAGCAAGCGCCTTTTCACGGAGCCCCCCAACAGCGAGAACGTTACCACGGAGGGTCATCTCACCGGTCATCGCGACATCCTTTGAAACTTTCCGTCCCGAGAGCGCGGATACAAGCGCCGTAGCGATGGTAATACCGGCCGATGGACCATCCTTCGGGATAGCTCCACTTGGCACGTGAATGTGGATGTCGTACTTCGAGTGAAAATCGGACTCTAACCCCAAGACCGACGCGTTCGCTCGAGCGTAGAAGAGCGCGGCTTGCGCCGACTCCTGCATCACGCTTCCGAGCTGTCCAGTAAGGGTCAACGATCCCCCACCCTTCGCGAGCGACACCTCAATCGGCATAACCTCTCCACCGAGCGCGGTCCACGCGAGCCCTCGGACGAGCCCGACAGCCTCTGAGTGTTCAGCGACCTCAGGATCGTACTTCGTTGGTCCAAGGAGGTTAGCGACTCGCGCCTCATCGACAACGCGAACAAACTTCTTTTTCTCGGCTACATCTCGGGCAAGCTTACGGCACAACGCG
Organism: Pseudomonadota bacterium; assembly: GCA_027486155.1. Lineage (GTDB taxonomy): Bacteria > Bdellovibrionota_C > UBA2361 > UBA2361 > OMII01 > OMII01. The sequence goes on from JAIXPR010000153.1 coordinate 2,870, forward strand.
CCGATCTCGCGCTCAAGGGAGCGCACGCCCGCTTCACGGGTGTAGCGCTCAACCACTAGTTGAATCGCGCCATCGGTAAACTGAACCTTGTGGCTCGCTAAGCCCGCCTCTTTGAGTTGGCGCGGCACGATGTACTTGGTCGCGATCTTCTGCTTCTCAGCGGCGGTATAGCCCGGAATCGAGAGGATCTCCAAACGATCCATCAACGGCTCAGGGATCGTGTCCATTGTGTTCGCGGTGGCGATGAAGAGCACATCCGAGAGATCGAACGGCACGTTCAGATAGTGATCGAGGAAGTCGATATTCTGGTGCGGATCTAACACCTCAAGAAGCGCCGACGCTGGGTCTCCACGGAAATCAGCGCCAACCTTATCGAGCTCATCCAAGACGAAAACCGGATTCCGAGTCGCGCACTGCTTTAACCCTTGAAGGATTCGACCCGGCAAGGCGCCCACGTAGGTGCGTCGATGACCTCGAATCTCCGCTTCGTCTCGCATACCGCCGAGGGACATACGATTAAAACTTCGACCAAGGGCACGGGCGATAGACTTGCCGAGTGAGGTCTTTCCAACGCCGGGAGGTCCAACGAAGCACAAGATAGGCCCCTTTGAATCTGGATTGAGCGCGCGAACGCTCAGGTACTCAAGGATACGGTCTTTAACCTTATCAAGCCCGAAGTGGTCCTCGTCGAGGATCGCCTTCGCCTTTTTGAGGTCGAGCTTATCAACCGTCTTAGAGTGCCATGGAAGGTCTGTCATCCACTCGAGGTAGGTGCGAAGAAGCGCATACTCACTCGACTCGGGGCTCATCCGCTCAAGTCGCTTGAGCTGTTTGAAGGCCTCGTCGTGTGCTTGCTTCGGCAGCTTGAGGGCAAGCAGCCGCTCACGCACAGCCTGAAGATCCTCTGAGCCCATATCGGTTTCACCGAGCTCACGTTGGATCTGTTTAATCTGCTCACGGAGGTAGTACTCGCGCTGCCCCTTCGTCATCTCATCGCGAGCTTTATCTTTAATCTTCTCCGCGAGGATGAACTTGTTAAGATCGTCGCTGATCGTCTTGTCGGTGAGGCGAAGTCGCTTAACCGGATCCAGCTCCTCAAGCGCGGCCTGCGCGTACGGGATCTCAACCTTGTAGTGCGCTAAGATAACATCGGCCAGCGTTCCCGGATCTTGCAGCTCCTCGGTGATGATCAGCATCTCCTCCGGCAAGTGTTCGTACTCAACAAGCACCTGGAGATTTTCGCGTATTCGATTGATGATCGCTTGATTCTCGGCTGAAACCTTCTTTGCCGGCATTGATGGCAGTGGATCGATCTTACAGCTGAGGAACTTCTTCCCCTCAAACTTCTTCGCCCGAGCGCGCACGAGCCCTTGCAGGAGCACCTTAATGCGTCCATCAGGAACGTGCAGGGTTCGAACGATGTGGGCAACGACTCCCATCTGATAGAGGTCGCGCCCCTTTGGGTCCTCAACATCGGGGTTCTTTTGAGTTACCACGAAGGCGAGTCGCTCCTCTCCCATCGCGGCTTCTACCGCGCGGATACTCTCGGGACGACTGAGGTAGAGCGACATCATCACCCCAGGGAAGGCCACCATATCTTTCGCCGCCAGTACCGGAAGCACGTTCGGCACAAGCACCGGCTCAGGAGATCCTGCTGTAACCGACGATGACCGCTTCTTCCCTCTCGACGACTTTTTTTGTGCCATACATTCCCTGGATCGATACTGCTCAAACGGCCGTTCTAAAACCGCTTCGCCACCCGGAGCGCTATGCTCATCGCGAACACCGAACTCCGCTGTAATTTCAGAAGGATAGCCGAGCCACACAACAACCGCTGTGCAACCGGAGAACGCAGCGCGTTTTCGACGCACTACCCCTCTATCCCGTTGGATGACTATAGCCCTGGTATCGATGTGCAAAACAGGGGGAATAAGAAAGAGAGATACCATTTACGGGAACCGGGATTGGGAGGGCGGTCGTCCTCGACCGCCGAGTGGTTGCGTGAGTCAGAGGTCATGTGCGATGCGCGACATTCCGCCGACCGGGGACGGTCGTCCGATGTGCGACCCATGACCGGGAGGGCGGTCGTCCTCGACCGCCGAGTGGTTGCGTGCGGCGAAGGTCTTACGCGAGGCGCAACATTCCGGCGACCGGGGACGGTCGCCCTCCCGATGTGCGCCCCGTGATGTGAGACGTGTGGATCGAATTGTTACCGATCAATACCCGCTCTCCACCCGCTCCTCCTCCTTGAGAAGCGAGGGA
>JAIXPR010000045.1 GCA_027486155.1 Pseudomonadota bacterium
AAAGCCGCGGCCACGACACAAGATAGCCGAGGGTCTATCTGATAGAGGCGAGCCAACTCCTCAAGCCTCACGTTGTGAGACGCCGTGGGATCAAGTAATCGGCTGATATGTCGATATAGGGCGCTATCATGAGAGGTGTCGATACCTCCTCCGTTCGACCATCGACTAAGGATCGCATCGGCCGTTCGGCCTAGCCCCTGACGCCGAGCGCGAAAGATGGCGGTTTTAAAGATGCGATCTCGGGAGGCCGCGTCCGTTGTCTGGGACACCAAATCCAGAAGCTTCTGATAGGCTGCGGGGTCATCAGAATCATAGAGCGCGGCGAGCTCTTCGCTATCCGGCGTCCCTTTGATGGACGGGGCGCCCATCTCCTTATGCCTCAAAGCGTGTTCCGCCTCTTCCGTGTTGAACGTGAAGGCAAGCACGCCTAAAGCGACCACATTCAGGAAAGCTAAGACGAATACTCTGTTCGGATGGCAACACAGGTGCACCACTGCTTTTACACCCTCACTCACCGTGGCCCCTAAACCGGAGGTCCCGCCACCACGAGCATGGGCACCAGGGGTGTCATCTCCAGGCTGATAAAAATCATCGGATGTATCCGACTCATCTTCGTGCTCGATCCCCTCAAGCACCGTTGCCAATGGTCTGCCTGACGCCACCTCACCATCTCCCTTCGTCGCGGCCATCTTGGCGAGCGCCTCCTCCATCCATGCGGGGCGGCCAAGTTCCGGAGCGCCCTCCTCATGTATTCGTACGGTCGATAGCCCCTCTCGGAGGCGAGCCAGCGCGTGGGTATCAACCGACGGTGGAAGAACCCCGCCCCGCTTTTGTTCAGGAGCAACGAACGGAAGGTAACGATGAGGATTGAACCCACTATTCGAGTCCTCGTATTCTAAGGCGACATCTCCGAGAACGGCAAAAAGAGAAACCGCCCCTCGGTCATTCATAAGAAAAGAATCAAGACATATATCTCCGCACGTTATCGAGCGTTGGTGAAGCGCGTCTACGATAGACGAACACGCGGAAAGGCGATCCTCGATCTCCTCCTCGGAATTAGCCGCGCAATCGATCATTCGACCATCATACGAACGAAGCACCGCGAATCCACGATTTGCTCCATCGACACCACACGAAAGAATGTGCGCCACGCGTGGCACACCACGCAACGCAAGAAGTCTCTCTTGGAATCGCGCGACCTCTGCCCCTTGAAGAGGGCCACGAGTACGCCAAACCGTCACCTCTTCATTGGTAGTACGGTTGATGGCCCGAAGAGCCTCAGCGGTCATCGTACCGGCGATTACATCTCCGAAGCTAAAAGCGTCCTCAAGGGAGCCCGGAACTCTTTCGAAGATATTCGACTGGCGCTCCATATACCTTCCTACCGACCCGCCAACGTCCACATCCCGATCTGTTGCACCGCGACACTCGGGTCGAGTTCCTCAAAGGTAGTGACGAACAAACCATGCTTGGTCATTCGTGTAATCGAGAGAACTTTCTCCTTCACCTCGTTTGAACACAAGAGCGCGACAGGTAGGATCCCCTGTTCCAACGTCGGCTTCAGCACATTCGCTAAGCCCTGTATCAGGGCATCGAGAACAGAAGCCTCAACCGCCACAGGGAGCGCTTTATTGTCAAAGTCAGCTTCCTCAAGGGTTCGCTCCACCTCAGGCGAGAGGGAGACAACATGAAGACTAGAGCTTGAGCCTAAGAACCGCCGCAAGACTTGGCGGCGACGATGCCCACGAAGATGTCGAACCACCTCCGCGACCTCGATCCCTGAATCGTCATCGATTGAGACTCTATTCGCGGAGCAATACGACGCTACTCCCTCGATGACTCCCCGGAAGTCTCGGATGCTCACACCTTGCCGCACGAGCTCATGGAGCAATTCGGTCAAACGAGGTACCGATACAAAATCTTTTCCGAATCCCTCAGCGATAAGACCCGGATGTCGCTTTTCGATCTGCCTAAGTAAGGAGTGCACATCTGTTACCGAGAGGAACTCTTCAGGGTGCCGCAAGCTAAAGCTCGCCATCCTGAGACAGATGTATTCAAAGAAATCGTAGTTCTTCACCGCTCCAGCATCGAGAATTCCTCTGATCTGAGGAGTATTTTGAGTCCAAAAAATTCGATGTCCCGAAATAGGATGGTCTTCCTCTTTAACGACCGGCAACCCGAGAATCGCGGCCTGACAACTCGAGACCTCAACAAGAAGCCCATCCACAGAGACTAAGCCGGATATCATCTCCACGCCGGAGTGAGAGACACGGTACGACGACGGCGCCAAAAGGTCGTTTTGGCTGACATGCAGGTCCGGCAAGACCATGCCAACATGCGAGTGGAACGCCTCGTTGAACCGTTCCCATGAATCGGTGTATCGCTGAAGTTGCGAACGGTACGCTTTAAAAAGAACCGTCGGATCGCACTCCAGCTGGAGCTCTCCATCACCGATCTCACTGATCCCCCGCTCGTGTCGGTCATCTGAACCACTCCCCGAGCGACGGAAGTCACCGGAGACGCCACTCCGAACGGGCATGCTACGCTCCCTCCTCAAAAGGAAAACTCCCGCTCCAACGGCGAAGGCGGCAACCAGCAGAAATGGCGCCGCGGGTATTCCCGGGAGTGAGGCGAATACCACCAGGATCAACGCCGTTACGAGAAGGGTGATTGGCTGAGAGAATAACTGAGATCGGAGGTCCGTTCCGAGCGTCGAGGTCTCCGATGAAGATACCCGAGTTACGATGATACCGGCGCAAATGGAGGTCAAAATGCTTGGAATTTGCGTCACGAGTCCATCACCCACGGTCAACACCGTATAGGTCTGCACAGCGTCGGTGAATCCAAGTCCCGAAGAGATGCCCATGTAGACACCTCCCAGGATGTTGACCAGGATGATGAATATTCCAGCGACAGCGTCTCCCTGCACGAACTTCATCGCTCCATCCATGGAGCCATAGAGCTGTGATTCTAGACGGAGATGATCGCGTTTCTTTCGAGCCTCATCCGCGGAGATAACTCCCGCTCTGGCGTCGTTATCTATCACCAATTGACGCCCAGGCAACGCGTCGAGGAAGAAGCGCGCGGCGACCTCTGAAACACGGGTCGCTCCCTTGGCGATGACGATGAAGTTAACGATCGTGACGATGGAAAAGATAATCACTCCCACCACCACCTCGCCTCGAATGAGGAAAGTACCGAACGATTCGATCACCCGCCCCGCGTCTCCCTGGCTCAGGATAAGCCTGGAGGAGGCGACGTTAAGACCGAGGCGAAAGAGAGTGCTCAGGAGCAAAATAGTTGGAAAGGTATACAGGGCGGCGGAGTTGGATACGTAGAGACCAACCAATAAAAGCAAGATCGAGAACGAGATATTGAGGACGAGGAGAATATCGAGCAGCGGTGTCGGAAGAGGTACGATCAGCATCGCGGCGATAGCGATGACGAATGCTAGGAGCACCACCTCTGAGTACCGCATTCGACCAGTGAGTATTCTTAACATACGTAGATGTCCTTAGCTCCCGATCGCTTTAAGAAGGCTCATGCCGAAGCCAATCAGTAGAATAAAGAGGAACCCCGCGAACACCATGGTTACGGGCAACGTAGCGACAAGTTCAAGCTTTTTTACTTTTTCATCCACCTTTGTCTCACGTTCCGCTGAGACCGACTCAGATAGGTCTTGGAGTTGCTTGGATATCTCTCCTCCATATCGAGCGACCTGAGCGAGCGCTTTGAAAGCGTGCTTCACCTCATTATTCCCAGATTGTCGGCCAACCTCGTTTAACGCGTCCTGCAAACTAACCCCGGATTTTATGTACGACTGCGCGAACCGCAGGAGCTCCGTCACTGGATTATGGGCATCCCGTTCGTCAGCCATCTGAACAACCCGGGCGAGACACGGACCGATGTCAAGTGAGCTACTAACTCCGATAGCGATCTGCTCAATTACAAGGGGCAAATAAAATCCGATGTCATCTTGTCTACTTTTGACCCACCGATCGAGACGCCACAGAGGGATATAGGTACCCAGCATTCCGCCCACCGTCGCGTAGAGGATAATGTTCAACGGATCTCCGGTGAATATCCCCACAGTGGCTCCGAGGAGCCCCAACGCCGAGGGCATCACAATCTGGAGTCGACGAAAGTCTCGACGCTGCTCGGCGGAGAAAATACCCGCTTGAAACATTCGCTCCTCGATGGTGGGATTGGTCCGTTTTGACGCCATTTTCCTGGCGGCGAGTCGCGACATGAGCTCATCCTCAGCGCTACGAGAACCAACATCAAACTCATCACTGTTCGCCTGATCGGTCGCCTTTTCATCCTCGTAACGCTGGCCCATCAAAGCGCGGAGGTTGTCTCGGCGTTCTAACGATTTCGCGTAACGAGCGAGGATAATCATAAGAACAGCCAGGGCAACCGCCACGAGGGGAATTAGAAGCCAGATGTCCACAGTACCCTCCTACACCCTAATCTTAGTCACCTGGACCACCCAATAGAGACCGCTCAGTATCATAGCTAATCCGAACTGGGCTCCTTTGGCTGCGGACGGGTCTGTCCACGTCGTAATCACGCACTCCGGCCACGCGACGTAGAGGTAACCCTCTAAGAAAACGAGAAGCGCGAGAATGAAGAGGATCGACCCTCGCTGCATAGCGACAGCCGCTTTGGCGGCCGCTCTGAATCGCTGTCGTTTTCGCGTTTGACGAGCCAAACGGTCTATCGTATCCGAGAGGTTACCGCCGACCCGGCGGCTCAAAAGCAACGCTTGCACAAAAAGCTCGATCTCAGGGTGATTAATATTCTCACCGAAGGATCCTATCGAACGCTCCTCACTCACACCAAGTCGAAGTCGCTCCAACATGAGCTCTACCTCTTGGCGCACTAACGATGCCCCCTCCAGATTAGTGGCGCACGCTTCAAGGGCTTGCAACGGGTTGAGTCCGGTCTTTAACATTCCGACAAAAGAGAGCAAGAAAGCTGGAAAATCTTTATCAAACCGGCTTAATCGGTTGTTGATTCGGAGGTTGATGAAACCATTAACGACGAGTGGCCCGGTAGAAAGGGAGAAAATTTGAAGTAGCTCATAGCAGTACGGCCGTACCACGAGAAAAGCGGCGACACTCAGAACGATCTGCGCGATAGCGAAAACGTACGGGGGATACTGAGATAGCTGGGCGTACTTGAGACGCTTTTGCAGAGTGAGCTGATCATGCCCAGTCGAGGCTCCAACGTCAGAGAACTCATCATGAGCCGATGATCGCGGGGTACCGGTAAGGGAGTTCCGCATATCCGCGGCGCTCTCTACACGCTGAGCGGCTACCATATCCCGAATCGTGTGACGCACAGCTACATCGGGGCTCGCGCCAAAGCCAAACGTCCCCCTCGCCATGTAGACGAAAGCTCCAAATACCAGAACCGAGGCAGCGATCAGCCAGAGGGTCATACGTTAGCTTCGACCTCCTCCATTTCCGCCCGTCGGCCCAACTGGACGGACGGGCCCACCGAACGTGATCTCCTGTGGCGAGTCTCCAAGGTGGATCCCGTCCGCTTTGAGCTGCTCATCAAAATTACTCGTCCATGAATCGACCCGCCATACGGGCCGCTGGCCCTGTTTGATGAGGCTAAACATCGGTCGAATCTGAATCTGCCCCTCCACGAAGTGTCCAACCTCAATCACCTCTGCGATACGGGGCTTGCCGGTCGACTTTTCTCGAATAAGCCATACGATCGAATCCACCGCGAGCGCGATCTGCTGTCGAATAATATCAACCGCCACCGACTTTTGAGCTCGCCCGAGCAAGCTCTCAAGGCGGACGAGGGTTTCACGAGCGTTACGCGCGTGAATGGTGGACATTCCGACGTGACCGGTCTGGGCGCTCTCAAGGAAGGCCTCCGCGGAAAACGGAGTTCTCATCTCACCCAGAATTACCCGCGTTGGGGTCATTCGAAGGGTCGTCTTAATGTGTTCTTGAAGGGTGACCTCACCCATGCCCTCGGCGTTCGCCGTGCGGGAGACAAGCGATCGGAAGAACGGATGCGAAAAATTCAACTCAGGGGTGTCCTCGACGGCAACGATAGACTCGTCGGGTCCAAACTGGGTGGCGAGACATTTGATGAGGGTCGTTTTTCCGGTGCCCGTTTCACCCGCTACCATCATGGTCGCGATTCCACTTCGAATCAGGCACGCCAAGTAGTTAACGATAAGGGGGGGCGCGACCTGGTAGGACACGATATTCTCCAGGGCCACCTCGGACATGCGCGGCACTCGGATACACAAGAGAGGCCCTCGCTGGCCACATACACTTTCATGAACGGCGCAGATACGGGTGCCGTTCGAGAACGATCCATCCACCGTATGCTGAGCGGTCGTAAGCGATTTTCCGAGACGGAGAAGAAGACGGTCGAGAAACGTGACGTAAGCTTGATGATTGGGCCAACTCAGTCCGGTAAGCTCACTGATCTTTCCACGTTGGAGGACCACCGATTTATAATCATACACATGGATGTCAGTGACCTCTTTATTGTCGATGAGGGGTTGTAGCACTCCCCATCCCACCAAATCTTTTTGTAAAGAGAGGATGATGTTCGCTCGCTCAATGTCATCGAGCGTTTCACCACGCTTCTTCAGAACTCGGTCGACGACACCGGCGATGACCTTCTCAGTCATCGCTGGATTATTCATCTGCTGTTGAAGGGAGAGGTCACTTCCCAGTTCCCGTCGAACCTCGCGCATTACCACCGACCCGATGGGCGAGAGCTCAGCGCTTTTGGTGAGCGTGGTCTTCGCCGCGCTTCGAGTTTTGTCGGGGTTCGACTGAAAGATCTCCGTTTTGTTTCTTTGCACGGCAGGGAGACCTCCTGGATTTCCAGGGGATGAGGTGGCAGGACCCGCGGCGCCGGTCGCGGCATCGGGAGCTGGCTTAAGCTGTGCTATGCGCGTCTGCGTACCACGCGCGGAGAAGATCCCAAGCAACTCATCTTTTCCGTCTTTGTCAGAACCAGCCATTGCAGCCCCCTCAATGTAGAAACACCTTTCCCACTCCTGGTATCGGCTCTTTCTTGATAGGGGATGAGGAAATCTCGTCGAAAAACAGAAACAGAACAGCGATTTAGGTGAGAGCTACTCGACGAGACTTCAAAACCTCGTTGTATGCTCGGCGTATTCGGGTGGGGACGGTATGGCTAAGCGATGCGGCCGGTGGGGGATTACTAGAGCGATAGCAGCTACCCCCTTGTTTCTGTTGATACATTTCCTCCTCCTCCCCGTAACGGTAGGGCCCGACTCCTGGCGGGCCGTGTGACAACTGGAGGTATCAACGCCTCATCGACAGGCGATGTCATACGGGCCGCCCCGTCCGCCGACATGTGTCGCGAAATATGTGGATTACGGTTTAGGCTGCGCGGTCCCTACGGCCTGCTCAGGCACGAGCTTTCCACCCACGATTATGTAGTTCCGCCCTCCAAAGGTAATGCGTCCCTCCTGATGGGGACCGGTGGCAGGGCGAGGGGTCCCAAGACCGAGTACACCATCTAAGGTCACGGTCTGACTATCCGCTGACTCTACGGTATCCTCGTCACCTCGGAGCGCAAGACTCATGACACCCGTTGAGGAGGCGAGCTGAATCTTTGTTGCCTCGTCGACGGTCACCATGATGGTGATAGTGGTTGCGCCACCCCCACCTCGACCACTTTTTCCCCCTTGCAATTTGCCGGTCGAGAGCACCTTAGCGTTCTGGGCGAGAAGGGTGATGACCGGCTTCTTCGCCACGATCGAGGCGAGCAGCACATCAACCTTTGCGCCTGCGCGCACCCATCCCTCTACGTTTGACACATCATCAACGGCCACGGCGACAGCCCGAAAGCCCTCCGGGATGTTGGCCTGGATCTCATTGACCGGAGCCTTCGAGGTAATATAGTCCTTGAGGAGGGGCTGACCAGCAGCGATGAAAGAGGCGGCATAGGTTCCGCGAAGCTGCTCGAAGGCTGTGACTACGGTGGTACCACTACTGATGACTGGCCGGGTCTCCTTCTTGAATCGCGATGCATCAAGGGGTGTACCGGCCTCAATTTTTTCCACAGCTACGAGACAATCAACAAGCTCAACAACCGGGCCAGGGATAGGTGTTGGCGTTGGAGGTGCTATAGCTGGCTGCTCAGTCGACATGGACTGCACCACGAATATAGCGGCTATGAGGAGAAGAAGAGAGCCCCCGAGGAAAGCTACGCGAAGGGATTCAGTTCCCCTTTTGCGATTAAACCCACCTGAGGCTTTGATTGGCGGCATGTAGAAATTTTCCGCTTTGCAGAATGAACAACCAGGGAGAACCAGCAGAGGCAAGGTAGTTGCGGCCCCCGCTTTTGCTACCCAACGCGACGAGCTTAGGATGGCTCAACATAAACCTGACAGTCTCTTCCAACGCTTGAAGGAGACTGTCAGGCATCCGAGTGACGAAGCAACCTGCTTAGCATGTGCAGGCGCGACCACCCGTTTGGTTATCCGTTCAGCTGGAAGGCCGTGGAGGAGAACTGGGTGCTAATTGTTGTTCCGAGTGTACGAACAGCCACGATAGCGATCACGGCGATGAGCGCTACCAGAAGGGCGTACTCTACGAGAGATGCTCCTCGCTCGGTTTTCTTGACGCTCTTGACCTGCTCTGACTGATTACTTTCCATTTTCGTCTCCTTACAAAAAATATAGCTCAGTTGGGCAAGTGGGGCCTGCGCACGAAGCTGTAGACATCCATGCTAAACACCCAGAATAGTTCCAGCAAGCGGTTTTTTTCCGGGATTTTTTACGGGATTAACGTACCGTCCCATCCTGCTTACGGGCAAAGATTCGCTGGAACCACTTCGGAACTCCGGCCTCAGCCCCTTCCTTCGGCAGCTCCGGCTCCCCATCCGTAGAATCCACCCCCTCTAACAGCCCGAGCTCCTTAGCAATAACCTCGAACGCGCGTTGGATCCCCTTGCCGCCAGAGCTGTACAAGGTCTTTCCACTCCCTGGCCACAGCGAGGCCTTGGTGTCATGTGGCAGAGGAGCCAATCGCCACGGACGGTCCCCTAGACGGTGAGTAGGCTCCAATTCCGCGGCGATCTGTTCAACACTCGATAGCGAACCAGCGAAGGGGTTAACGAGGAAGCAGATCCGCTCGGGACTACCGACCACGGACTTCACGAACGAGAGGAAGAGATCTACCGCGGTCACTCCCAAGACCGAGTCGTCGATCACGACGAGTACGATGTCCGCGTTGCGTATCAGCGCTCCCGTAGCTGGTCCCAGGCGACCAGCGGTGTCGATGATAACCACATCATTATCAGCGCGGGCCACCTCAGCGATCCTCTGAGCGATAGCCATGCTTTCAGTGTGGCATACCAGGTCCATCGACTCCGCTAAGCGGTCGGGAGTCGTCAACACCGCGACATCATTACTAACTGGAATGACGGCCGTTCGCAGCGTATCCCTGTTAATCTCCTGCTCCCCACTGACCCACGCGCTGACGACCCGAGCCTCCTCTCCACTCACTTTAAGGGAACGACTGAGATCTCGGGTCTCGACATCCAGGTCCCAGAGCAAGGTGCGACGTCCATATTGACCGCACACATCCGCAAGAGCGGCGGCGATAGATGTGGCGCCGACTCCTCCCTTAGCGTGCGCGACCACCACAACCTTCCCCTCGTGGGTCCGCCCCTCACGCCGAAACTCCGTATTAATCGCGACCAACTCCTGCAAGAAGTCGAGGGGGCTACCCCCTTCCGGGAACACCTTGCGAACTCCAGCCGAGTGAGCAAGTCGAAACGCTCCACCTCCGTAGGCATCATCCGTCACGAACATCATTAATTGAGGGCGCGGAGAGA
>JAIXPR010000140.1 GCA_027486155.1 Pseudomonadota bacterium
ATCATCCCCTATGTTTTGTGGGTGGCTCTGCTCTGTTTCATCATCGACCGTCTCATGGGTGTGTGGATCTCGTGGAGGTATCCGTGGTTCAACAAAAAGTGATCGCGCTCATTCGAAAACACATCAACTAACTCACCAACATGTCAAACATCCTGTTCCATGAAGTGGGAATGCGTTTTCCGGGTCGCACGATCCTGAACCGCGTTCATCTCCCGGTTTCCGCAGGGGAACTGGTCACCGCGGTCGGTCCATCCGGCTGCGGCAAATCAACGCTTCTGAACCTGCTCTTCGGAGCGCTCTCACCGAGTCTCGGTTCAGTGGCGATCGACGGCGAGGAGGTTAGTGGGGTAAGCACAAAAGCCGGTATCGTCTACCAAGACTACCGACTGAACCTGATGCCCCATGCGACCGTCCTCGATAACGTGGCCCTCGGATACGAAGGCCTTCACTCTAACCTCTCTGAACGGCTGCTCTTGCTGCCAAGCTATTGGCGTATTCGTCGTGAGGCTCGGGAACGAGCCCGGGCACTTCTGGCTGATGTGGGGCTCCCCACCGACGCCGAACGGAAGTATCCGCACGAACTCTCCGGAGGCATGCAGCAACGGGTAGCTATCGCGTTGGCTCTCATCACCGAACCGAAGGTGCTGGTGATGGATGAGCCGTGTTCGGGTCTCGATGAAACCACACGTCGTGGTATCCAAGACCTCGTGCTTGAGAAGTGGGACGGCGGGAAGATGACCATCTTCTTTGTCTCTCACGATCTGCGCGAGGCCGTGTTCCTGGGCAGCCGAATAATTGGCCTCTCCCAGCACTGGACCTACGACGATGGCGCCACCGGAAACGGAGCGCTAGTGGTGGTGGATATGGAAACCCCAGGAGGACGGCAGATGCACGACCAACGTTACAAGTTGGATTCTGCCTTCCTCGACGCAGTCGAACTCGTTCGCAAAACCGCTATCGAGCCGAACGGCCACAAGCCGCTTAAGCTCTCCGAGAGGGTTACCACCCATTCGGATGCTGTGTCTGTTGAACCACGCGCAAAGGAGGTGTCGCATGAGTAGTGCCGCACCTTCATGGCCACCATTCTCCGATGCCGTGGAGCGAGCCTTCTCGCTCCGCGGCAAGAGGGTGGTGGTTCTTTACGGGAACCGAAACGATCTCTTCTGGAACCCTCGTAAGGGGGAATTTATGTCGCTGATCGACCTGCTAAACGTGCGGCTTACCGGCCGCTGGCAGCGAGAAGGCGACAAGACAGAAGACGAGGTCAGGTTCAACACCATCCTCTTCGATCCCGCCCGTGGCTTGAGCTTCCCTTCAGAGGACGACCGAAAGGGGGTCGCTGAAACGCTCAAAGGTGCAGGCAAGGATTTCGAGGCGGTCGCTAAGCAGGTGCAAACCCTGCCCGACCCGCAAAACAACCACGCACCATTGCCCAACCTCGTGTTGGCGCGACACATCTGCGAAGGTGTGGAAGCGGCACGTGTGAAGGAGTCCAAACTCCCCGCGCTCGCCGTGCTCATCGCTCATGGAGCCACTATGCTCCCCAGCGGTGAGTTGGAGAAGTTGCCCGAGCTCGATCGGCTGAGGGTCGCTGAGGCCTTAAGTTGGTTTGAAAGCGACTTCTACCAGGGGCATAACCTGGTCGTGATCGTGGTTGACCAGTTATCGCAGCTTAACCGCTCGGTGCTGAATCTTCCCACGGTCGAGCCTATTGAGGTTGGACTCCCGACAGAGTCCGAGCGGCTCCATTTCCTGCGGCACACGGGGCGAAAGCCTGCGTATGCAAACGTGACGTTCGATCCTACGATTGAAACGATCGCGCAGGATGGCGCCGGATTGCAGCTCAAGAAACTGGAGAGTGTACTGATGCAAGCGGCGGGTGAACAACAGCCCGTCAATCGCAAAGGACTGTTGGTGGAAGCCAACAACCACCTCGCGGTGGCGCTCAACGGAATCGCAATCCTCAAGATGCCGACCCACACACCAGATGACCTTGTGGGGTTCACGGCAGTCAAAGAATCGATGCAGTTCGCCTTCGATCGATGTGACGATCCGGCGACAGCAGTACCAGTAATTATCGTTCCCGGTCCAAACGGGGGCGGTAAGACGTTCACAGTTGAAGCCTTCGCCGCGAAGAGCGGACGCACGGTGATTGAACTCACCGGGCTTCGCTCTCAGTGGTATGGCGGAACCGATGCGCTCTTTGAGTTGCTGCGCTTTCAGCTCCTCAACTTCGGCCGTGTTCTTATCACGGTCGATGAAGCGCATACGGCATTCGGTTCGGTGCACAGTCGAGACTCTCATGAGACGGAGAAACGCCTTTCGGGGCGCATCATCCAGATGATGAGTGACAAGCGGTTTCGGGGAAGGCTTCTCTGGGTGCTGATGACCTCACGCCCTGACCTGCTCGACCCGGATATCGTTTCGCGTGCATCGGTGCAGATTCCGATCTTGGATCTGCAAGGCGCCGAACGCGAAGAGTTCGTCGTGCAGCTTCTCACTCGGGCCGGCATCACCGTCCCGGATGAGTTCAAAGCGACGTTGCTCAAGACCACGGAGACGTGGTCATCGCGTGATCTCAGCGAGTTGATCGCTGAAGCCAAAGCCCACAAAGACGCACCCCTCCACAAGGTGCTTGAACTGTGGCGTCCCCCCGCCGCCGAGGCGCTTCCTGAGCGCCGCCGATTCCAAGGTTTGATTGCGGCTAAGCACTGCAGTTATCCGGCCGTGTTGCCACCTTGGATTACCGAACTCACCGTTGAACAACGTGAGCGAGAG
>JAIXPR010000263.1 GCA_027486155.1 Pseudomonadota bacterium
AATGCCTCCTCAGCGGATTCGGCGGTGATTACCTTATATCCAGCCCGCTCCACCATCAGTTGAAGCATGTTGAGCTGGTCTGAGTCGTCATCGATGATGAGCACCGAGTTCTGGCGATTTTTTTTCGGTTTAACATCGTAAGAGTAATCCCAGTCGCTACCGAGATCCTCGCCGTTCATCTCACCAAAACCTTCCCGAAGAGCGCCGTTTCTCTTGTTTCCGCGTGCGTGACCCATATCGCTACTCCCGTAAATATCCGTATCGTGTCCCAGCACCCCCAGAATCGTGGATTCCCCGGTTAATGCCTTAAGAATGGGAATCGACACCTCGGGCACTATTCTTTCGGGAGTAGCGCCATTTTGTGCGGCGCCGGGCGCCTTTTTGCCCCCTGAGCTATCGGGCACTGCTGGGCTTCGCCCCCGGGAGGCCGTTCCTCCACTTCAGCTCAATGAAGCAGAGGAATTGACTTTGCCTATCTTGTTGTTTTAACTGAGAGGTTCTGGTCGGCGGTTGTTACCTCACTTGGGTCAGGGTCCCTCCTGCGCTTTTGAGCCCTCTCGCTCCTCCAGCAGAGACTGGCACCTACCCGTGCGAGAATCTCGTATCCACTAGCGGGGGATGCGGGATGCCCGATGAGAGATGTACCCCCGCACAAGGACTCGCGAGATGATTCGAAAGGCTACCCTCAACGATATTCCCAAGATTTTGGAGCTGGTCAACGCTAACCTCGGCACACTCTTGCCACGCACCACGCAGGATTATGAGGAGCTTATCGAAACCACGTACGTATTTGAGAAAGACGGTCGTATCGTGGGCAGCTGCGTGTTAGAGATCTATAGCCCCAAAATAGCGGAGATTCGCTCCTTCGTTGTGCACCAAGACTTCCGCGGTGAGGGTGTTGGAAAGGCGCTCATCGGGGAGGCGGTCTCCGAGGCTCGAAGTCGCAACATCCGAGAGATCATGGTGGTTACCTCGGCGCGTGAATACTTCGAGAAACAAAATTTCGGAGCGTGCCTCAACGAGAAGTTCGCTCTCTTTTGGAACGGTCGGTAACGAGATGAAGAAGAGATTCGGTGTCGCGATAATCGGTGGAAGTGGATACGGCGCGGGGGAAACGATCCGACTCCTCTCCCTCCACCCAGATATTGAGGTGTGCGGCGTTTCATCACGTTCCCACGTCGGCAAGCCGATCACAACCATTCACTCGCACCTCTTGGGTATCAGCGACCTCTCCTTTGAAGAGTCGCCTACCATGGAGACCCTCAGGCGTTATGAGAAGAGCGCAATCATCCTCGCCATGCCGAGCGGACTCGCCGTACCAACCGTTGAAAAACTCTTAGCGGGGGATTTGCCTGAGACAACCTCGATCATCGACCTCTCTGGCGACCTGCGCCTCACCGACCAAGCGCAGCATGAAAAGTTTTACGCCGAGGTGCCATTCGCTCCTGAGGTCCGTCACCGCTTTGTCTACGGACTCCCCGAGGTAACAAAAACACCTCAAACAGCCCGATTTATAACGAACCCGGGATGTCTCGCCACAGGCGCCATCATGGCGCTCGCCCCACTTCGGAGCTTCAAGCTCGAACGAACTGTAATCGTTGACGCGAAAACCGGCACCTCTGGAGCTGGAAGAGAGCCCCAAGCTTCCATGCATCATCCGAGTCGGTGCCTCGACTTCACCGCGTACAAGGTTCTCGCTCATCGACATGAGCCGGAGGTCCTTCAGGCCCTGGGAGAGGCTTTTTCAAAGGAACATTCGATGATGTTTGTTCCTCATCTTATCCCTACCTCGCGCGGTGAATTCATAACCGCCTACGCGACCCTTACCAATCGCGAGAGCGAAACGACCGTTCGAGAGGCGTTCTCCTCGAGGTACAAGGACTCTCCATTCGTGCGCCTCCGCGCTAACCCTCCCCGATTAGTGGATGTCGTGGGCACAAACTTCTGCGATATCTGCGTGACCGTTCGCGATGGACAGGTTGTCGTCATGACCGCGCTCGACAATCTCGGTAAGGGCATGGCGGGTCAAGCGATTCAAAATCTTAACATCATCTTTGGACTACCTCAGGGGCGGGGGCTCCTGCACGCGTCCCTCGGACCTGTATAGGAGAGCAGCATGACAACTCAAACCGCGACAACGATCTCCGCTTCGTATCCCAAAATTCGTGATCTCTGTGGCAAAACGGTGGTGATCAAGTACGGTGGAGCGGCCATGGAGGATGAAGACACCCGACACCTCGTATGCCAAGAGGTAGCGGCGCTCAATGAATTGTCGATACCGGTGGTTGTGGTACACGGCGGTGGAAAAGAGATCTCTCGCATGATGGAGCGGGTCGGACTTGTCCCGCAGTTCATCGAAGGTCTCCGTGTTACCGATCCCGAAGCGATGAAAATAACGGAGATGGTTCTCTCTGGCAGCATAAACAGCGACCTCGTCTCCCGTATTACTAGATCAGGAGCTCCCGCTCTCGGCTTGAGCGGAAGGGACGCGCGATTGATCGAGGCGAAAAAACTCAAAGGGAGAAACGGCGAAGACCTCGGACAAACCGGAGAGGTTGCGTCTACCAACACAGCCCCCATTCTGACGGCGCTACGCGGAGGTTTCGTTCCCGTGGTATCCCCAGTGGGAGAAACCGTCGAGGGAGAGCCACTCAACCTGAATGCTGACTACGCGGCCGCCGCCATAGCCGGAGCGCTCAACGCTGAAAGTTGCGTCTTTCTGACCGACGTGGCGGGGGTTAAGAAGAACGGCGAAGTTCAACCTTCACTCTCTCAATCCGAGATAGAACAGCTCATTAACGAGGGGGTCATCACCGGTGGCATGATCCCCAAGGTGCAGTGCGCCCTTCGCGCGCTTGAAGCAGGATGCGCTCGGGCGGTCATTTGTGACGCCTCCCGCCCCCTTATTATCTCCTCAGCCCTCACGGGGAGTGAGGCGAGCGGGACGACCATCTCCCGATAACGCGCGGCCCCGGTCGGGCTCTACGAGCGAGGTATCTTGCCCTGGAAAGATGCGCCGTAGTGGGGAAAGTCCGTCCTTATTTTGAGGACTTACCCCCTCCCCTATTTGCCTGAACCCATTATTTAGCGATACTCTGGCGGTAAAACACTCCGTCAGTTGGTATCTGGAGATCTCTATGGGCCGTATCTTTGAAAAACGAAAAGACCGTATGTTTGCTCGCTGGGCGAAGAACGCTAAGGCGTTTACCAAGCTCGGCAAAGAGATCGCGATCTCGGTAAAGCTCTCCGGCCCACATCCAGAGAGCAACCCCCGTCTGCGCATGGCGATTCAAACCGCGCGTTCCCTCAACATGCCGAAGGACCGCATCGAAGCGGCTATTAAAAGAGCGAGCTCGAAGGATCAAGCGGACCTTAACGAGATAACCTACGAGGGGTTCGCCCCTCACGGTGTTGGACTCTTTATTGAGGCCGCGACCGATAACCCTACTCGTACTGTCGCGAACGTACGAAACATCCTCACGAAGCACGAAGGAAATTTGGCTACCACCGGCGCACTTGAATACATCTTCGACCGTAAGGGAGTATTCAAGATAGTTCCTCCCGCAGGAGATCTCGAGGATCTTGAGTTGGATCTCATCGACTACGGCCTTGAGGAGATATTCGAAGCTGATGACGGGCTACTCATCTACTGCAACTTCAAACAGTTCGGCGATCTCCAGAAGGCGCTTGAGGCTCGGGGAGTTGAGGTGAAAAGCGCGTCCTCTCAACGCGTTCCCTCAAACTTCATCAAGGTTAATGCCGAGCAGGAGCAAGAGATCCAAAAGATCATCGACAAGCTAGAGGAGGACGACGATGTTCAAACCGTCTTCCACAACATGCAATCGGAAGCCGAGTAACGAGTTCTCTTAGGGGCGCTCTGTCCTGCCGGACAGCGGCCTCCCAAAGATAATTCGCGCGAGCAATCCACCCAACATACCGGCCATAAGCGGGATGACAACGGGAAGCGCTAGGCCAAGCAAGAAGATGAGGTAGTGGCTTGCCACTACCCCGCATAACCCTCCGACGATGTATACCGGGAGCATGGAGCTGGTGGATAAAAGGATCACCAGCACAGCACCAGCGGTCAAGACAAACTGCGCGCAAAACTCCCATTGAATCGGCAACCTTCTAATCCAATCCCTTGAAAGAAGATTAGATGTCGCGGTGGCGTGAAGCTCGGTGCTGGATGTTACGGAATCGAAGGGGGTAGCAAATACGCGTCGCGGCGTTCTCTCCGTTGCCCCTCTCTGAGTGAACCCAACGAACACGATCTTATCCTTAAAAACTTCGCGCGGTAGTGGACGCTCGCTCGAAACGACCACGCCATACGGAACTGTGGGAATCGTGCCCGTTGGACCGTAGTGATTGAGTAATGAACGAGCTCCAGGACGCCCCTCCTTTAAGAGGGGTCTGCTGGCAGCCTCAGAGAGAAATGGCACCTCTGGGAACGTCTCTGACTTAGACAGCGGAAGATCCCACACCCGTCCGAACGATAGGGGCAACGTGACATCAGCAATACCCAAAGCCTTTTCAGCGAGCATGTCGGAGGGACGCGAGATTCGTTGCTCAACCGGTACCTGTGTCGACGGAGACGACGAAGATATCGACGCCACCCCGAGGACGGTAGGGAGGCTCTCAATCGCCGTGGCGAGCGCAGAATCGCTATCCAGTGCGGATGAATTACCATCGAAGATATCATCAAATACAACCCGTTTCGGCGCATACGGAGCGAGAGTGCGTACGAGCTTTGCCTGTAGCTCCCGTGGCGACGCTGCCGCAACAGGCATTGGCGGATCAGTGGCATCGGGCTCGTCAACGGCGACTATGGTGACGTCACTACGGGGTTGTTTAGGACCCCGTACGCGGAAGAGATGATCAAGGTACTCAAGCTCAATTCGGGCGGATATATCGTTGAGCGCAAGAGGAATGGTTATGAGGCCTATTATTACGGCCAGCAGCACATACCTCACAATTGGTCCCGACCCTAGCGAGTCCGGGCTCCGAGGCGAATTGAGTACCTTCTCCTCAACAGCAACGGAATCGGGCATAGGACTTGAACGAAAATCTTGTGACATCTTCGGCGCATGAATATCCAGGTTAGCGGCGAAATCCTCGAGCGATCTCATTCTCGCGTCAGGATCAACCTGCAGTAGCCCCATCAACCCCGTAGCGAGCCAATCCGGGATGTCTCGTCGCAACTCTCGCGGATCACGCGGAGCCTCTTCCACTTTTCGCAAAAGCAAACGAGCCGGAAGATCATCGTCTATCGGCGCGGTCTGCGTCAGAAGTTGATAGAGGATCGCGCCAAGCGCGTAGTAATCCACGGCTATGGTGACCGCCCCTCCGAGGACGGCTTCCGGAGCTACGTAAGCCAATGTTCCGAGGATGTCACCGGAATGAATGGTAAAGGAAGATGTCGCGCCCCGAGCGACACCGAAGTCAGCTATCTTAAGTTTTCCACATCCATCCATGATGATGTTTGCTGGTTTAAGATCCCGGTGAATCACCCCTACGGAGTGAATAGCGGCTAACCCCTGCATGATTTGAGTGGCGATCCCCAAAGCCCAGCCAACAGGAAATTCCGGTTCGGACATAAACGCTTCCAGGGTTGGTCCAGGAAGGTACTCCATTGTGTAGAAAAGAGTATCTTCGTCGTGTCCGATAGCGAAGGTGCGAACCACGTGAGGGTCGTTGATCTCTTGAGTGAGCCGTACCTCGCTCAGAAAGCGCTGATTAGTTTCCTTTCCGAAATTGCGCTGTGTCCGGAGCACCTTTACGGCAACGGAGGCCTCGCACAGCATCTCATCAGCGGCGAGGTACACAGATGCCATGCCTCCCGATCCAAGAGGTTTTATAATTCGGTAGCGATTACCGATAATGTACCCGTCAGGAAGGTGTGAGAATCCCCCCTCTCCCGCAAAGCCCATGGAATTCCTTGTAGCCCTCAGCTCACAATAGCTGCAAAAGGGATATCGGCAGTTCTCGCGACCGACCTCAGCCTTACCAGCTGAATTCGTGGTCCCAAAGGCATTTTCTGGAGTCAGGTGGGAAATACCCCTCCTCAAAAACGGCTAAGATACTGAACTGTCTAGGCAGCTGCGCTCGCCCGACAGCTCAATCCTATGATCGAAGGTCCTCGACAGCCTCGGGATCGAGCTCAATAGTCCCGACCCGAGTGACGGGCCCCTCCATTCGAATCGAGTAGTCTGGCGCGATATCGATCCGTATTGTGCCGCCGGGCATCCTCACGGAGACCCGTTCATCGACAAGACCGAGCTTACGCGCGACGGCGGCAGCGGCGGAGCTACTACTACCGGACGCGAGCGTATACCCAGCACCTCGCTCCCAGATCTCAATCGAGATTGTTGAGCGATCGATCACCTTAAGAAATTGAACGTTTGTTCGATTAGGAAAGAGTTGATTGGTCTCAATAAGGGGCCCAAAGGCACGCGCCGTCTCCTCGGTGACCGGGAGATTCGTAACAACGCAGTGCGGGTTACCAACGGTCGCGGCGCAGAAGGTGATCGTTGTTCCGTGAATAGAGAGCTCCTCATTAAGTACCTCTCGTGAATCTCCACGAACAGGTATCACATCACTCGTGAAGCTCACCCTCCCCATATCAACCGTGACGAGACGTCCCCGCTGAGACACCACACAGGTCACACGCCCTCCGGCTGTATCAACATCGAAGGGGGCCTCAGAGACGAGCTTGGAATCCCACAGGTAGCGCGCGAATATACGAAGTCCGTTTCCACTCTTTTCAGCCTCTGAACCATCAGGGTTGATAATACGAAGGCGAATGGTGGGACGATCCTCAAGATCCTCATGCACGAGGATACCATCCGAACCGATGCCGAAATGTCGATGACATATTCGTTGGGAAAGCTGTGGGGTAAGGGGAAAAGAGCACTCTGACGCGCGCACGACGAGATAGTCATTTCCAAGGGCGTGATAGCGGTGGAATTTCATAGAGCCATACGGTAACACCAGCACAACGAGGATTCCAGGGGTGATGAGAAGCCCGCCCCAGAAGGCTCATAAGGGGGCCTCTGGTCGATGCCATTCGCCTGGAGACGATGCTTGGCGACCCTCGTACACCTTACTTTAATGAGACCTTAGAATCGCCCCATAGCCGCGCCATTAGTGGGAGACAAGTTCAGCTTCCCTACGATAGTACCTACTTCACCTGCGTTCGATACGTGGTCCGTAACTGTGATGGAGGCTATTTGGCAGAGGCGAATACGGAACCAGCGACTTAGTCGCTCAACTACCCCAGATTGTCCGTGATAAAGGTGATCTTGCTCGTTTCCTGTATATTCACATAGCGCGCTACATCACCCGCCTGACCAGAGAGTCCGCTTCCACCGGAAACAACCCCCGCCACTTTCAGCACGCCACCTTCCACGATGAGGATCGGGCTTCCTGAGTCTCCACGGAACGTCACCGTTTGGAAACCATCCCGAGCCACATTGAGGAAGTGATCGCTCACTTGAGCGATTCGCATTTTTCCGCCCAGAATCTTTTTCCTGTTGTTGAAGAAAGATGCCATAGGCGCTCCATGCGAGCCAAAGCCATGGTAGTAGATGAGATCATTTTCAAGGGGCGATATCGACGCGATTGGAAGCGTGGATACCGCCGCGGGAGCCGAGAGCTTCACAAGAGCGATGTCGTGTGCTCGCACTCCGGAGAGATGGTCATAGGTAGGATGCGAGATGAGGGTCGAGCTCTCAATCGACTGCTGAAGGTCTACACCGAAGCGGGCCTCTACGGAGGTCTTCATCGTCCCGTCACTCTTATAAAGGCAGTGCGCCGC
>JAIXPR010000290.1 GCA_027486155.1 Pseudomonadota bacterium
GCGAACCCGCTCATATGGCTCCATAAACCTTCCGTACAAACGGGAGGTAAAGCCGTACGCGACAAGGCTTCGCTGACGGAACCTGTCGATCTGATCGTAGAGCGGGTTGTACTCCTGATCGACATCAGGGATGTAGGTGTACCGAACGTTGGGCTCAATCGTATGTTTCAGTCGAACAAGGTCCGAACGCTCATTTCGAGCTCCAAGGTTCACGAGACGCGCGAAGGTACCACCCCTATCAACATCAAAAACTCTCTCCACACCGCTCGACATCCCATAGGACAAGATAGGCAAGGTTCGGTTTGATGAGGACGCGAGCTCAGTTGAGCCGTCTGGCAAAGGGGTCGCGGTCGACGGAAGCATCGTCTCATCCAAGCTGTACTCGGTTTGGTGAAGTTCGGCCGACAGGTCGCCTCTCACGTAGCTTGCGATATGAAAGGGCACGGATGCTTTCGGAACGATATCGGTACGCCAACCATCGTAGCCATCCTGACGTACGAAGTCGGTGGCGGTAACGCCAGCCCCGGTCACAAGCTTCAACCCATATGGATTAAAACCGAAGGGACGGAACGTTGTCCCGGTACTCGCCGTCAACTCGGGAAGACGCTGCGTCTGAACATCCGGATCGGTAAGGAGCATCTGATTATACTCTGCCCGAGCCTCAGCATTAATAGCCTCGAACACGCGACCTCGAAGCACCGCCGTCGACGTAAGGAACTGAGATTGAATCTCTCCGATCTCGGGTGCTGGAATCTCACGAAGAAAGAGATTGTCACTGGTGTACCGACCATCAGCCACAAACTCAACCGGCAGATCGAGCTTTCGATCGGGGGTCCATCGTTGTTTGTAATACCCGGCCGTTCGATTAGTATCTATCGTTGGATCGTAGGTACCCTCAACGTCTAAACCTCTCAAGCTATCGCCACGAAGAGACTCGTTCGAGTAGATGAAGCCGCTCTTTACCCGATGGGTTTGAGAGAAAATACGTTCCCCATCGAGAGCTACGCCCGCTCGGGTTTTCGTCGCGATAAAGGGGGAAACCATGAAATCGGTTGAACCATCAACGATTCCGAGGATCGGCTGGCGATAGAGGATTCCGTTTTGGTTACTGACACCCCACTGAGGCGGCATCAAACCTGAGGCTCGCTCATTCTTGACTGGGAACGCGAGGTATGGAGAATAAAAAATGGGCAACCCCTCGAAGTATACACTCGAATCATATGAGTGGGCGTATCCCTCCTGCGTTATCTTGCACGAGTCAGAGCGTATCTCCCATGGCTTTGCTCCATCAGGACAGTGACATGATGTCACCGACGAATCCTCTAACTCAAAATCAAACTCAGATACCTTTCGCGCTTTAGCTGAGGAGACATCAAAACCTCCCTCCTCTACCTCGAAGTTCAGGTTGGTGAATTCTCCGGTCTCATTCGGAACATTCAACGTGGCGGAATCAGATGCAAGGATGCCAGCGCCCGAACTTACAACCACATTTCCTGATACAACGCCTTGACGGGTCTGGGTATTGAAGGTCCCCTCATCGGCCTGCACCTGAACTCCGCTATCGGAGATCGTAACACCACCCTTACCAACGATCTCATTCTTGTTTCGATCAAATTCAATAACGGGCGCTTGGAAATCAACGCCCGGTGCCGCGGTGGCAACTCCGCCCGTGGCCTTCCTCATGCGAGCGGCTTCCTGCTGCTTAACTGTCTTGCTGTCTTCAGAGAACACAGCCTGTCGATCGGGGGGCGGCACCTGAGCGATTGCGGGGAACGCGGCCACCATGGCGGACAGTACCAAAGGACCGCTCGTGACGGTGACTAACAATAATCGTCGGAGTTGCACTACCTTCATTACACCCAGAAAACTAAGAGACCTAAAATCCCACACACAGTAGCCAGGAGAACGCATCCGCGAAAGGGGGTGAGTGCGGGTTTCACTTTAAAATCGAGCGCCTTACGAACGAGGGCAATCCGGGGCCCCACGATGCCAGGGCAAAGAAATTCTAGGTCAAAGAAAAAGGGCTCGCACAGACGATGCCGTGAACGAGCCCCCTATTCATTGAGACCGTCGAACTAAATCCCGAAACCGAAGTTCCGAAGGATGAGGCCAAGTTCCTCTCGCATCGCGGTCCGAGACACGATCCGATCCAGCATGCCGTGCTCGAGAAGGAACTCCGAACGTTGGAACCCCTCGGGAAGCTTCTGCTTGATGGTCCCCTCAATAACGCGAGGACCGGCAAAACCGATGAGAGCATCCGGCTCGGCGATAATAACATCGCCCAACATCGCGAACGAGGCCGCCACCCCACCGGTGGTCGGATCGGTCAGAACGGATATATAGGGAATATGAGCCTGGCCAAGCTGCGCGAGGGCCGCGCTAACCTTTGCCATCTGCATAAGAGAGAATACACCTTCCTGCATGCGAGCGCCGCCCGAGGCCGACACGATAATGACAGGGCGCTTCTCATCTCGACCGAGCTCTACCAGCCGAGCAAGCTTCTCACCCACGACGGAGCCCATGCTTCCGCCCATGAATGATGAATCGAAAACACCCAACATGACCGGTATATTGAGAATTCGACCGCGGCCAGTGATGATCGCCTCAACAGAGCCTGTTTTTTTCTCGGTATCCCGAAGCCTGTCCTTGTACTTTTTCTTATCCTTGAAATTCAGGGGATCCGTTGAAC
>JAIXPR010000360.1 GCA_027486155.1 Pseudomonadota bacterium
CGAAAAAAGAGAACTCCCCGCAGATCCCGTCGAATCTCTCGAACGGTGACCTTCCACCCATTCCTAAAAATGTTCTCGATAGCCGCCATACGGCGGTTCTCACAAAGAAAGCTGAAGAGTTCTTACTTCAAGTCATTCCCACCCGTGAAGAGCGAGGTCCGGATGGAGGAGCTGGCACCCTGCTATCTCGACGCGGATTGGATCGACTCGCGGATACGTTTCGGGACGAGATCCTCCCCGAACTGTTGTGGGACAACGATGGGCCAGAGCCAGATACGCGCTCTGAAGATAGCTCATACCGAGACTCCTATCAGGACGGCCCCATCGATAACGATCCCGAGGAGGCTTGGAAGCAAGCCGAGACATCCGAGGACCGCGATGTGGGAGCAGCATGGCATCAGGATAAACGCTTTGTGCACCTTAAGCCGAAGGTTCTCGCCGGCACCGCCCTAGCAGATGGAGGATATCTCCTCTTCGTCGCGATGTACGACTCCACCAACAACCACTACATCGCCCCTTCGTTTGGAGAGGTTGGAATCGACTTCTTACATCCTTGTGCCGTTTCGCGAAATGACCTGATCGGCCTCCTCGTTGGCATCTCCTATGACTCTGGAATCTACGACATAGAGAGCAAAGAGGTGTATTTAGCACCATCAATCTTGGAGCTCGAACTCGCGACCATCGCCTACGGCGACTCTACTACCTGGATGGAGCATTGTATCAAAGAGATCCCGATGTGGGAGGATGCCCCTCCGAGCGACTTTGAAATAATCCGTTCAAAGATAATTACGGAAGGCCCTGAAAAGGGTAACGTTACCGCTTTTGTCCTCTGCTCTGGCCATGTGACAACTCTGGTCGATGAAGAAGAGGCGCATGATGCCGGACTCCCTGATCAGGTCGATATGGGAGCGTTTTGGTGCACCTTCGGCCTTAGCCCGGACGGGATGCCGGAGATGTACCGCTACGTATACTTCCCGCCAACGCTTGAGCAGCTTGAGCAAACGCTAGCGGATCTGCTTGAGCTTGAGCCGCTCGATGCGTCCCGCAAAACCGACCAAGACCACGAGGACGCACTCGATACCTCCGAGGTTCCCGCTGAGGAGCTTCAACACGACGAGGATCTTGAGCGAGAATGGAACATCGATGACGTTGATTACTCTCCAAGCTCGCAGATCGAGCTCTTCTTCGAGAATCACGGTTTCTCTCTCGCGTCTCTTCCCGATAGAGAGGTCGATCCACTTCCTGAGGTCATCGCTCGCCTTGCGCTCGACCGACTGGATCAGGTATTCCCGCTGACTTTCAGTAACACCACACCTATCTCGATCTGCCTCTTTAGCAACGCGACGCGTGATGAGTTCATCGTTGGCGTTCCACCGAAATACCTGAAGGACCAATTCAAGGCATCGTGCGACTTCTTGTTCTTGAAATGTAAACTGGTACCATCCGACCCGGGGACCCACGAGGTGACCACCACCTTCTTCGGCATGGCGATTCAGCCCGAGCCATTTATCGACGCGACGACCCAACTA
The DNA here is from genome assembly GCA_027486155.1 of Pseudomonadota bacterium. GTDB lineage: Bacteria > Bdellovibrionota_C > UBA2361 > UBA2361 > OMII01 > OMII01. The sequence continues at coordinate 1,530 of JAIXPR010000360.1, forward strand.
ACCAGCGAAGACCCTCAGGGCTCGATCCTGTTACCGCTCGTGCTGGGCGCCATCAAAGATGACATCCCGGTTGACGACGATGGCCTCATCGACGACGACACACTTAAGGAGCTCACGGTTAGCGTAGGGGTTCCCGATATCCGCGACCAAAAAGAGGATCTCTACCTGGAGGTGTACTGCCTCGCCGCTTTTGAGGACAGTAAAGTCGAGCATCTCGTATCCATCAAACGGTACGACGACGGAGGAATAATTATCGTTGAGGAGAGCCTCCCAAACACCGGCGTGAAGCATGCTGATTGTTTCCTTAGGGACACCACGTCGATATGGGCTGACGAATAACGATCCGAGGGCTCGTCAACTACCTGAAGTCGGCTTACCATATCCTTCTCCACATACCGAAAGACTTGGAGAGGCTTTTGACTATCCACCCAACCTCTAGACGACGCCTTACGCTGCCATTGTTGTTGGTGGCTCTTGTCCTCGTTGTCATTTTGATTGCGCGGAATAAGGGCGCTCACCCGTCAGTACCAATCCAACCGGTCAGGTCACCGACGCCCGTACTTGAAGTGATACCCACGATACTGACGACAGCTCCCCGACAACCCCACCAACGAACCGCGGTCCGCTCAATCAACGGTAGCTGCGGGAAGCCTATCTCCCTTACGATTGGTCAGATAGACGAGCAATTTAACATCGACGCCGAATCGCTGAGGAACGCTGTCGAAGCGGCGGCGAATGAGTGGAACAACGCTACCGGAGAGCCCCTATTTGTTGTTCGGGGCGATGATGCGGTTACGGTCAATCTTCTCTTTGATGGGAGACAGGATTCCATAAATCAACTGGCGGCGGAGGAGCGAGAGATATCCGCGGTGTCCGAAGCCCTCAAGGCACGCATCCAAAGACATGATGCCACGGTGAGGGAAATTGAATTGGCCACGGCTACCTGGAATAGGGAAACTGAGCTGCACAACAAGCGGGTCGAGCTCATGAATGCGCGAGCCGCGACGCCCGTAGAGAGCGCAGATGACTATGCGGCCCTGCGGGCTGAGCAACTCGAGATAACCGCAACAAGCGCCAGACTTAAGGAGGCCCAGCGAAGTCTGATGTTGGAGAGAGACCGCGTGAATCAGGATGCGATGCTGCTCAAGCAAGAGGGGGAGGCTCTCAACGCTCGAATACGCTCAGTTCAAGAACGCTTTCCCCCAAGTGTCGTTACAGAGGGTGAGCACCGTCGCGGCCCCTCAGTGAACGAGATAAATATCTACACGTTCCACAATCTGAAAGAGTTCCATGTCGTATTACTCCACGAGTTGGGACACGTGCTCGGCTTACCTCACACCGACCAGCAGCCGACGATTATGCATCCCCTGATTGAGCACGGCTCAGGGCCGTACCACCTCACATCCTCGGACGTTCAAGCGGCACTCAACCTCTGTGGCAGGTAATCCACTTTTGCCAACTTCGCTCGTTGAACAGCACCTGGCTACAAGACTCACAGAAAACAGGTCCCCATGGTTTGGAGATACGAGACACGAGTACATGGGAGGTCCGCGTGCTGTTCGTATGAGTATGTAAAGGTAAGGCTGAAAACTCGGTCAACAGAACGGAGCCTTAGCACGTACGCACCATCCCTCGCGAGAAATCTAGCTATACAAAGGGAAGCTCGCAGTCATTTCAATAAATTAGGCACCTTTAGGTTCCATCGTACTGTAAGAGCCAGGTGCCGTATCTCCTCGTGCCGAGGCGTTCAGCCTCTTTGCAATCATGTGCGGTGTCCCGTCCCTTTACTAAGCTGCAGGCGCAACAATTCTGCCCACTTTGCTTTACTAACGTGGGGGAGGCAGTACAGTGCTACCTGGAAAAGTATACAATCCGCCTGTAAACACATCGTCCATGTTATGAACGAGAAGAAAGGTACCCACCGTTCCGTAAGCCGAAACTTCACCCAGTACGCCGTGAGCGTGTTCGCGGGATTCTGCTTCGTGTTCCTCCTCGCCGCCAGCGCTTCAGCTCAAACCTGCAGCCGCACCTGCACCTACCGAATAGCGAAAGATTCCCGAACCTACAACGTGACGGCTAACGTTCTGTATCCATGCTGGCGAGGCTGGTCTTCACGAGGGTGTTCGATCATTCAAGCCGAGATCGTGCCACGGTTGAGCCCGACCACCCTCTCTGGAAGCTGGGGTCTCTCGTGCGGTAATATCCACTCCTTCGCGGCAACCATCGAAGCGACACCGACCCCTACGTCAACACCGACGAGCACATTTACACCTACACCGACGAGCACGGCGACACCTACGTCCACTCCAACACCAACGCGGACACCAACACCAACAGCAACGCCAACTAATACCCCGACACGCACACCTACGAATACTCCTACGGCGACTCCAACAAAGACGCCCACACCAACGGCCACGCCTACGAGAACTCCGACGGCGACCTTTACGCCAACCCAAACTCCAACACCGATCGTGTACCAGCTCACACCGATCGCTGAGTGCGTAGAAGTTTTGCAAAACGGAAATCTCTTGGCGCGCTTCGGCTACCAGAACAACGCCCCTACATCGGTTGCCATCCCTGTCGGACCGAAGAACAAGTTCGGACCGGAGGATCCGGACCGAGGACAACCCACCATCTTCTTGCCCGGCAGGTTCGGCAACGTGTTTACAGCGGTCATCCCGGTAGCCGTTGCCCAGGTCAAGGTGATGAACACCTCGAACTTTATCCGATGGACGTTGGGCGATACATTCGTAGACGCGACGATCGAAACGCCTCGATGCGAACCAGAGGTCATTACGTGTGATGAGACCGATATACGGGAGACTCAGGTACAGCTCGACAACATGGGGCTGCGGCAACGGAACAACGTACGACAGTTGGTGAATCGAATCCTTCGCTTAAAACCAGGGCAAAAGGAGATCGATCGCGCTGAGTCGTACGCCGCTCGTGCTAACAGTTTCTATGTCACTCAATGGACGGCCATCTGGTCACGGTTCTCGCAGATAACCCGAACCTGCACCGGATGTCCGGCGGTCGATAAGACCTCGAACATCGCCGAGGTTACGGAGCGTTCGCGAAAGTTTCTGCGTCTGAGTCGGCTGGCCGGCACGCTCCTCAGGAACTTACGCGATGGCCGTTTGACCGCCGCCGAGGAAGCCGCTCTCACTGAGGCGACGAGGCTCCATAACAGGACCGTAACCCTGACCGAACAGTTGCCTCGCTTTGAGAGTCAGTGCGAGTAAGGGAGGCGTGGTAGGCCACGCTTACGTCTCGACCTTGCGGTGCTTAGGTCATGTTACCGACAAGCACCGCAAGGGAGTGAGAAACCTATTCGCAATCCACGGCCATCAAGTAGAAAGTCGCTGAGGATTGCACTCGCCTCCTCCCGGCGTCCGCCTTCTCCACGTGGTCCGCACAAGACATGTTTCACCACAAAGGACGGAAAGGACACCAAGGCCGACCAGCAGAATATGGGCCTTGACGTACTGGCCATCACCGCCACATCTCCGCCTACTCTTCGGAGTCGCTCATAGTGCTTCGACCGGAATGAGTGAATGCGCCCTGAGCGAGCTTCCCCTGAACGAAGCTTAGGTAAATCTTCTCCAGCCTCGTTCGGGCCCACGGGGTTTTGCGGAGGAACTTGAGACTTGAGTTGATTGAGGGGTTATCTTCGAAGCAATTAATCGAGAGCTGTCGAGAAAGCCCATCCCACCCGAAGTGCTCGTAGAGCTCGGTCAAAATCGCTTTGAGTGTCTTTCCTTCGAGTGGGTCTTTGGGAATGCGGGGAGAGGAGTTGTTCATGAGAGAAGCTTTGCCAAGTTACGTAGAGCGCTTTCGATTTCCATCTATGATCTCTTATATCTCGCCGAATGGCAAAGGGCGGTCAACGCGCCTGCCTCCAGGATAGCGGGAGCGCTGAAGAATGCGGCGACCACGCGGAGGATTCCTATCCTCGCCTGAGAGTGCGACTCCTCCGACTTTGTTTTCTCTCACGATCTTCCCAGTCTCAGAAGGTCTCCTGCTCCACCACGAGCAACAGCGCGGGCCGATGGAAACGAACTTGTCCGGGCACGAACCCAGCAAGGAGGGCACCAACATACTGATCTCACCAAACCTATCACTTCTACCCGGCCTGGGACTTTTGTTTTTACGAGGGCCCCCTTCAGTGGTACCTTTCCCGTTCATGGTACATCAAAAGCTAGCTGCCATCGTTGCTGGAGTCTCCCTTGTGGGTGCCTCGTTGCCTTCGATCTCCGCGGAGGAGCGCGCGGGCTCCGTGCTTAAGCCTGAGAATGTCCTTCCTCAGGACCAGAACGCTGTAGCGGTAGAACAAGCGATTGAGCGGTATCGCGATAGGATTCGGGAGATCTACCTCGCCAACGGTAAGGACGAGACCCTGCTCACGGAGCAAGTAAGGAAATTGGATGCGGCAGTAAAAGAATTGATAAGGGATCTTAATCCTCAATTCGATGCGAAGGCGTTCGATAGAGTCTCGCTCGTAGACAAGATAAACACCCTCTCAAACGAGCTCTTCACCCACGGCTACATCGTGGGCCACTTCGACATGACCGCCGACGCTCGCGATGGGAGCAAGGCGCTCCTGAGTATCAATCTCGATCGAGTGATATCCTCAACCACGGTACAAAGCGGGGACTTGGACTTCTCTGACATCGGACTGACATCCAATCCACTGCCTAGAACGCTTCCCTTCTTTGAGACGACCACGGTCATCGTTGAAGCTCCCGGCTCTGCCCCGCTCTCGCCTCTGAGCGCGCTCACGATCGATCTGAAGAAAAAAACATACGGGCTCGTTCTTGGGCACGATGCTGTAGCACGGTGTCTTCCTGGGTACGACCCGTCTGAGCAAAGGCTGCTCGATCCAAATGTGCGCGCTTTCTTAACCGATTGGGCGCTCGGAAGACTTGCGTATCACGTCGGTGGAGAAAGGGAGGCTTGCTCTCTGCCGCAGTCGATTGAGGTAAATGGACGCTCCCTTCCCCTACGAAGCGTCATGGGACTCGCGTATGCGCTTGAGCGTTGCGGCGATACCTCACCTACTCTTGCAGCCGTGGTGTGTAACTACATCGGTATCTCCGCGAGCACACCCGACAACCTCCTCTTAGGAACCACCTCGCAACTCATTCGCCAACGGCTCGCGAAAAGCTTCTCGGGTATCGAGTCAATCCACGACGCCCGAGGCGCAAAGGATTTTTTCGAGCAGAGACCTGATGCCGCGAAAGCGTATCTCGAAACCTTGCGCGCGCTTGTGCGTGAGCAGGTCAGAGCTATCAAGGATAATTTTCTCGGTGGAAAAAACGCTCCTAGACACGGATTTTCGATCTAACGCACCAAAGCAGAACCCCGCTCATTTCGTCTTTTCTCCTATCACATCCCCTTATATTCCACGCAAAAGGTGCGTGGTGTTCAAAAACGTCAGCATTTTGACGCGGAGCCAAGCTTGCAACCTCCTGGAAGAAGGACAATTTTCAGACTCTCCGCGTAAAGCGATCAACTTCGCATTTCCTATCCCAAACCCTTAAAGTGCCTCACTATTTCGGACCGATATGGGATGTAGCATGGTGTGCATCAACCATCCATCCAGATGGTCACTGAACGATCGCGTGCGCTGTCGCAACTCGCGTGTAGATTCAGTGATCAACGCTCTCCGTTCCTTCGGAGTTAGGATCGCGTGCGTGCTTCTCCTTATTTCTACCCTCGCGTTAGCACCTCTCACCACTGCGGACGCGCAAACGGTTGTCGGATCATCAACCTCGACCAGTTCAACCACGCAGGGAACTCGAAAGTCATTCTTCGACTCAGGCTCTGGCAACCACTGGGTCTTCTTCTACAACGGCTCCGCGATTGAGTACGACTCTTCAACCGATGGCACCAGCTGGACATCTCAAGGAACGCTCTCCTACAACACGGCGAACTTCGCGGTTACCTATCAACGTATCGGCGGCACATCGTACGTCTTCCTCGTGACCGAGGCGAACTCCTTCGATGTGGTGATTCGACGCGGAACTATCTTGGGCACGACGGTCACCTTTGACTCCGAGGTAACCGTGCTCGATGGAACATCCTCCTCCGACAAGTTCATCCGTCCGGCTGTTGAGCTTGACGCGAACAACTACCTCTGGGTCGGGGCATTCAAGGACTTCGGCGCAAGCTCCGGAGACCGGTATCAACCGCAAGCCGTCCGCACCACAAGCGATGGAACGAGCACGATCGCTTTTGGAAGCGCCTCGGTGATCGACCGGCCGGTGCCTGAGGTAACATCACTCGCCATGGTTCCCCTTACGGGTTCTCAGATGGTGCTTACGGTATCGGGTGAAACCGGACCGAACGTCAACGGATACCAGTACGATGGCAGTTCGTGGAGCAGGATTACCGCCGGCGGTGTAACAGGACGGTCCAATTTTGCGCACAACGGAGCAGGACTTACGGTTACAGCCGCGGTTAAGGACTCCCTCGGGAACATCTACATAGGCGGTAACTTTCAGATGGTCGGAGGAATCTCAGCCTATTACATCGCGAAGTGGAATGGGAGTGAGTGGAGCGCTCTCGGGAACGGACTCAATGGTCAAGTAAACACTCTCGCGATCGATTCGAGCAACAACCTCTACGCCGGTGGTGGCTTTACGAGCGCGGGCGGGGTCACCGCCAACTACATCGCCAAGTGGGATGGAACCACTTGGAGCGCGCTGGGTAGTGGAGTGAACAGCAACGTCTGGGCATTGACGTTTGACAGTGCCGGCACCCTCTACGTCGGCGGCCAGTTCACCACCGCTGGGGGCCCCACTGCCAATCGCGTAGCAAAATGGAACGGATCCGCATGGAGCCCCTTGGGAACCGGCTTCAATGGCACCGTGCATGCCCTCACATCTCCATCAGCCAACACCGTGTATGCGACAGGTGCCTTCACGACCGCAAATGGAAGCGCCGCGAACCGTGTAGCATACTGGAACGGCTCGGCGTGGTCAGCGCTCGGGTCTGGAATCGACAACACGGGTCGCGCTCTTGCTGTTGCTTCGAGTGGAAATCTGATCGTCGGTGGTGACTTTCTCAACGCAGGTGGAAGCCCCGCAAATCGAATCGCCTCATGGAATGGGTCGGCGTGGAGCACAATCGGTACCGGCCTTAACGGCGTCGTGAGAACGATCTTCTTCGACTCAACGGGAACGATGTACGCCGGAGGTGACTTCACTACCGCTGGTGGAAACTCCGCAAACTACATCGCTAAGTGGAATGGAAGTGCCTGGAGCGCCCTCGGAGCTGGAACCGGGGCAAATCAGGTATGGGCGATCCTCCAAGACACCAGCGACTCACTCTATGTGGCAGGATACTTCGCGACAGCGGGAACGATTAACGCCCTCAACATCGCGAAGTGGACCATCTCTACCTCAACTTGGTCCGCTGTCGGCGCCGGCTCTGACGGTCAAATTTCCGCTGTGGCGTTTCACTCAGACGGAGCCATGTATGTTGGAGGGTCATTTAAATCGATAGGCGGGATCTCGGCGAACAATATCGCCCGATGGAACGGTACGAGCTGGAGCGCCCTGGGAGGTGGTACGAACAGTCAAGTTAACGCGATTGCGGTGAGCTCGACGGGGCGGGTCTACATCGGCGGGCAATTCACGGTGGTAGACGGGGTCTCACGTGGCTACCTCGCGCAATACGACGGCACTACGTGGAGCGGAATCGGCGGTACGAACGGCACAGTCTTCTCTTTGGTTCTGGACCATTCGGATAACCTCTATGCTGCGGGTAGCTTCACAGCCGTGAGTGGCGTGAGCGCCAACCGCATCGCCAAATGGAACGGATCGACCTGGAGCGCCCTCGGAAGCGGACTCGATAATACCCCTTATGGTTCGGTATTCGATAGCACCTTCACAAAGCTCTACGTGACAGGAAACTTTCTTAATGCCGGGGGATCGTCCGCGACGCGCATCGCGGTGTGGGATACCTCAGCGAACTCTTGGAGCGCCCTGGGGAGCGGGATAAACGGTATTGGCAACGTGCTCGCGAGGGATTCAAGCAACAATATCTATGTTGGTGGCTCATTCTCCACCGCCGGGGGGCTCCCCACTACTAGCATAGCCAGGTGGAATGCGAGCTCCTCCACCTGGACGGCGATCACTGGACTTAATGACCAAGTGAGAGCTCTGGCAGTCGATTCGTCCGGAACCGTATTTGCCGGAGGAGTGTTTAGTACCGCGAGCAGCAACGCCGTTCAAGGTCTCGCCTCGTGGAATGGAACTACGTGGAGCTCCGTCACCAATGGCTCAAATCGACAGGTCTCGGCGCTTGCGTTCAACCCAAGCGGAGTTCTTCACGCGGGAGGGACATCAACCGTCGCGGCCTATCCAAGGGTGGCGGTGAACGATCTCGTCCCGGGGACCTCCGCGTCACTTATCCCCGGTGCGAGCGGTACCGCCTACCTCACCTACATCGACTCAAACTACGATGTGCGGATTAAATCACTTTCAGGCTCGCCGCTCACATGGGGGGCAGCGACAACGATCCATACAGGAACGGCCCTCTCTCTTACCGCGATGTTCCGCCCCTTCAACTCAAAGATCATAACCTGGTTTACCGAGTCGGGCGCGGTGAAGAGCCGTGACGCGAGTAGCCCCTACACAACCTGGTCGCCGGCGACAACGATCAGCTCCACTGGTTCGCCACTCAACGTCTCTTCCCACGAACAGGGAGGCCCGAACGACGACTACATGGTGATGTGGAACCGAACGGGTAGCTCCGCTGGCGAGGTAGTCGCTGCGGTAACAACCGCGATACCAACCCCCACTCCAACCAATACGCCAACACTGACACCAACCCCTACCAACACACCACTCGCGGACATCCGACTGCTCATGCCGATGGATAACGCCAACTTCTCGGACACCTCGTCGAATCCAGCAACGGTGACGAAGAACTCCGCGATTCTGGAGACCAGCCTTGTGAAGTTCGGTGCCGGTGCCCTTCCAGCGGTCGCCTCCAACCGGGTTCTGACCGTTACTGATGACGGCCGATTCCAGATCACCTCTCAAAACTGGACCTTGGAGATGTGGGTGGCTCGAGGGAGTACGAATTGGGGTTCGACAGCGAGGACCATTTTCTCCTCGCAATTCCTACGTTTGATGACGAACGGGGCCAATCAGGTCACGGCGTCGACGTCCTTCAATAACTTTGCCACAGCCGGAACATCGATCGGTGCCACCTCGGCACTAGCCGCGAATACCTACTATCACGTAGCGGTGACTC
>JAIXPR010000147.1 GCA_027486155.1 Pseudomonadota bacterium
AGGAAGAGAAGGGGGCCGGTGATCCATGGAAGCGCTCTCATTTGAGCGGGAAGGGTTCGGGTGTCCCACCACCGTAACGCAACCCAAGGACCTACGGCCATGCCGAAAAAGACGATCGCGACGGGGCCCTTCACCAGAACGCCGAGGGCTAAGCCCACAAAGCAGAGATATCCCGCTAGACGGGAACGATCGGCAAGCGCGAACCCCGCGACGGCCAGGGTAATGCCCACGGTTAACGTCACATCCACGAGGCACACGCCACTCAAAATAAAGGAGAGCAGCGAGGTGCTAAAGATTAGCACTGACGCGAGCGCCGCGCGCCGGCCAAGCAGAGGGGTAACCAAAAAGTAGAGGGTGAGCGCGATGGCCGCGGCGCTAAACACCCCAGGAAGGCGAGCCGCAAAGTTGTTTAAACCGAAGAACTCAAACGAGGTGTTGATCAGCCAGAAATGAAGGGGTGGCTTTCCGAGATAGGGCTTCTCAACCCCCTTAAAGATAATCCACGGGGTGACCCAGTCATTTCGCTCCAGCATCAGTTGAGAGGTGGTAGCGTATCGCCCCTCCGTGGTGTCGAAGAGATCTGGAACATTGAGGGTAACGAGCCTTAGTAGAACTACGGTTGCCAGAATAAGGAGATACGGGCGAGCCCAATGAGTTGTTTTTTCTTGCACAGCGTTCTCACAAAAAGGGCCAATATTCTTGGGCAGGCTAGCACACTCGATTGCCAAGAGCCAAACGGGAGGGCTAAACAAACATCGACGACACAATAGGTGTTTTATTCGCCCAATTCTTTGATCTCTCTTAAATTTTTCATATCGGAGCGGTACGGCCTCTGAGCGTACGTCATCTTACTTCGTAGCACCGAAAAAGGTGCGTTACGGTCGATATCTCTCGTCCATAACATGAAGCTGCGGGTGAAGCCTTTCGTGCGAATTATTTTCCTTCTCATACTCCTCGCGAGCGCGGGGTGCTTTCGGCTCTCGGGAGACTCTTGGTACGACGGTCCACCCGCGCGTCCCGCCGCCATGGAGGAGTACTACAAGCCGACGGCGGCATACGGTGATTTTCGCACGGAGATCCTTCAGAGCACTGACCTCTATACGCTCAAGCATATCTCCATAGAATCGTACGCCGGACCGATCGTCATCGACTACTTCGAGGGGCGTAAGCCTTCAGATACGCTGGTGTTGGTTTTCCCGGTGCTCGGGGGGAAAAACTTCATCGAAAAACACATCGCGAAATATTTGGTCGAGTCAGGCTTCGACGCCGCTATCGTGAATCGCAGTAATGAGTTCAAGGACCCGACGATGTTTGACCAACTGGAGGAGGTCTTCCGTCTAAACATCATTCGCGATCGGCTCGCGCTTGATTTTTTTGAAGCTGAATTTGGCAAGAAGAGGTTCGGGACGTTTGGTATAAGCCGAGGAGCGATTAACGTCGCGTTGACCGCCGGTATCGATAAGCGACTCCAGTACAACGTGCTCGTACTCGGTGGTACTGATCTCGTTCACCTCTTTCGTGATTCCAACCAGCCGCGTATTGAGAAGTACATTCAATCCGTCCGAGAAAATAAAGGATACTCCGAACAGGAGTTCTTCGACGCGCTGAGAGCGAAGCTGCGCACGGATCCAAAGAACACCGCGCAGTACCTTGATGGAAAGAATACCCTCCTTATCTTAGGTGTCTTTGATCGCACAGTGCCATTCACCTATGGCCTCAAATTACGACATCAAATAGGTCGTCCCGACACGATATTTCTCCTAGCGGATCATTACGTCGGACTGCTGTACACGCAGACCGTCTCAATTGTCCCACCGAGTAAGGACAAGGGCGGGTTGTTTCCCTTCCCTTACATCGAAGAGGAGGCGGTCCAGTTTTACGACCGCTCCTTTAACCAATCCTGGAATTGGTCAATCTTGCCGTATCGCATCCTCCAAGAGCCCTTGAATCTTGTCGTTGAGGGAATCGCCGGAATTGGCTCCGCGTTCGAGTGGGCGTTCGGCTCGAAAACAGAGGAGGCTCCGAATGAGGAGGTAACGGCTGACTATTGGATCCACGCGCTTGATGGCAGGTCTAAAGATGGCCACTCTCTATCGGCCATTACTATTCCGGCTGTCGTCAAGGTTAACGATAAAAAGTAGAGCGTATTGTCCCCATATGTAGGGCGAGCTCATGGAGCAGAGCCGTTTCATTTCAGGCACGTAGCGAGGCACGAATGAAGTCGTGCAAAGTCAGGACGTGTGGGAACACTTCTTGAGGCGGTACGTCGACTACTTCGCCGACCCGTCAGGTACTTGTTAGAATCGTTCGTTCCACTCCCCCGCCGTCGGCGAGGGAGTGATAGGCCTACTTGCCCGCCTCAAATGACCTCAAACCAGACTTGAAGTCGTAGAAGGTATATGGCTGCTCCGCGGCGCGAGCCTTCGGCCCCGCGGCGTTAGTGAACCAGAACGAGAGGTCGTTCGGCGAATAGAGCACGTTTTGAAAGTTAGACGGCATCGCGATGTAGGGGATGACCTCATTCATGATGATCTCCGGGGTCATCGTTCCACGGGTCTCTCCTAATTTCGACGTCATCTTCTCCTGATAGTGACCGCCATACACGATTCCGGGGATGGCAGGGAACTTCTTGCTCTTATCTTCAAGGTCCTTTCCAGCTTTGAAGACCTCGAAACGGAACCTGTCACGAACGTATAATTCGGCGTCACCGGTCTTGCCGTCGCTCATGAGGAACACGAAGGAATTGGTTGGTGGCGCCTCTTTGATAATCTTGCGAACATCCTTCAAGCTCTTCGCGTAGGTCAATACATCCCGCAACACGAACGGCATCGGGCGACCGCGCATCGTTTCACCCTCAGGATCTCCGTACCCCATTTCTCCGAGGGTGATGCCTTCAGCGTTCATGCCAGAGACCGCGCCAAGGAATCCTGCCCAGCCGATGTTCGCCGAGGCGATACCTTCACCTTTCTCGGGGACCGTTACGGTAATGAGGGGATACTCGTGAAGTTTAGAGAGTCGGTGGAGACCCCAATCGAGGACACGCACGGTGTACATCTTACCGTCAGCGGTCGCTGTCTTGTTTGCCGCGAAGTTGCTGCACGAGGTACCCAGGAGTACTCCATCCATCATCTCTTTGATCAGCTTCTTGTACTTTCTCTTACCACCCCACTCGGTGATTTCAGGGAGGGCGTGAATGGCGTGGACTACTCTGAGAGGAAGGCGAGAGCCGTGTGCGAGTCCCTGCATCTCATCAACGTACTCCTGCGGGATAAACGGTCGTTGCCTCTCATAGGACTCGTCGAGTAACTCTTCGAAGTGATATTTGTCGAGCACCTTATCGTAAAGATAGAGGAGGTTCTCTCGCACCTCTTCTCGGAGGAGCCGTCCCTGTTGATAGCCCCGCTCATAGGGAGTTCCTGAAACGTACAGAACACGGGCTCGTCCATCGGCGGTCCACTCAAGCTTTGCCTTCGCGACGATCGCCTTCTCCTGTTCGACTGACTCGATGACGTCACTTCGGAATAGGTAGTGGTCGGGGTCGATTCGCAGGTAGCCGCATCCCGTGACGAGCGATGAGCTCACGAGAAGTGATGCGAGTCCAAAGAGTGAGCGAGCGAGCTTCATGGTTTCTCCGTCGAAGGTCAGATAGGGGACATCCGGTCAGTGTAGAAATCGGCCCCTTTATCCAAGTTCTTAACGGTAAAGGGGATGTCTTTTTGATGCGTAAGTCGTAAAGTCGAACCGGACTCATCGCGATGATTTTTACAGAGGTGCGTTATGCCTGGTAGAACGGCTGTTTGCGCGCCTCGGATGGTCCTTGTTCCCGCTGGAACATGCGCCGCAAAGTTTTCACGGTGAAAGTTTTCGCGGTGAGGTGTTTACTACTAAAAAGAGTGATAGGACGGACCCAAGACCCCTTCTTGTGAGTCTAAGTACATAGTGACTATCAATAGTAATACCGAGGAGACCCAGATGTCCGAGACCGCAGAGCTGAAACTCGAGGGACAGACCATTCAACTTCCAGTTGTTGTAGGAACTGAAAACGAGAAAGGGATCGATATCTCCCAGCTTCGAGGGAAGACCGGGTATGTAACCCTTGATAACGGGTACATGAATACGGGTGCCTGCTCAAGCGCCATCACCTTCATCGATGGAGAGGCTGGAATCCTTCGTTACCGAGGCATCCCAATCGAGGTGTTAGCTGAGCGCAGCTCCTTTTTGGAGACAGCGTACCTCTTGATTGAGGGAAAGCTCCCCACCCGTGAGGAGCTTGATAATTTCACCAATCGCGTTCGCCGTCACACCATGATTCATGAGGATATCAAGCGTTTCTACGATGGATTCCCTCGTGACGCGCATCCGATGGCTATTCTCGCGTCGGTGGTCTCATCGCTCTCTACGTTCTATCAGCATGAGGAGGGAAGAACCGAGGAGGAGCAGTTCTCGTTGAATTCAGTGCGACTCCTTGCCAAGCTTCCAACGATCGCGGCGTTCGCGTACAAAAAGTCGATCGGTCAGCCCCTGATGTACCCGCAAAATCACATGTCCTACTGCGAGAACTTCCTTCACATGATGTTCTCGACACCAGCGGAGCACTATGAGGTTGATCCGGTCATGACAGAGACCCTTAATCTGTTGCTCATCCTTCACGCCGATCACGAGCAGAACTGTTCGACTTCAACCGTTCGAATGGTTTCAAGCAGCAAGGCTAATCTCTTCGCCGCTATCACCGCGGGGATCTGCGCGGTGTGGGGGCCTCGTCACGGTGGCGCCAACGAGGAGGTGATCGATATGCTCACACAGATTCGCGAGAGTGGTCAGAGCGTTAAGAAGTTCATCGACATGGCCAAGGATAAGAACAGTAACTTTAAGTTGATGGGCTTCGGTCACCGTGTCTATAAGAACTTCGACCCGCGGGCTAAGATCATCAAGGCCGCGTGCGATAAGCTGCTCGCCAAGATGAAGATCTCGGATCCTTTGCTTGATATCGCGCATGAGCTTGAAGAGGCCGCGTTGAAAGATCAGTACTTCATTGAGCGAAAGCTCTATCCGAACGTCGATTTCTACAGCGGTATTATCTACAAAGCGATGAAGATTCCGACGGTAGCCTTTACCGTTATGTTCGCGCTCGGACGTCTCCCAGGTTGGATCGCGCATTCTCGCGAGTATAGCTTGGAGCCAGGTAACAAGATCAACCGACCTCGTCAGATTTATACTGGCCCGGCGTTGTCTGAGTACGTGCCGATGAATAAGCGGGCGTAGGGGCTTCGGGGGGACGGGAGGGCGGTCATTCCTGACCGCCGTGTGGTTGCATGGGGCAAATCCCTTGTGTGATGAGCGACATTATGGCGACCAGGAATGGTCGCCCTCCCATGGGCCACATTGTTGGAATTCTATCGACCCTAATTCTCCGCCAACTCGCTAAACACCTCCCGTGCCCGCGACTCTAACTGCTCAAGCGATGAGTCGTTCTTGATCACGTAATCACTCTTGTCGATCTTGGCGCTGTCGGGAAGTTGCGCCTTGATGCGCAGCTCGGCGATTTGCCGCGGGAAAAGGTCTCGGCTCATAATGCGAGCTATGCGTGTCTCTTCTGGGGCCGAGATGAGAACAACCTTCTCAATCTCCGGCATTTGCGCGGTTGATTCGAAGAAGAGGGGCACGATGTACGCTATGAGTGGTGCGTTACTTTTTTTGAGCTGCTCAAGCTGGGAGAGCCATCGTTCTCGAATGAGAGGGTGGAGTAACGACTCAAGCAGCGCTTTCTTTTCTTGGTCCGAAAAGATGATCGAGGCGAGTTTCGGTCGGTTCAGTGAGCCGTCGGCAAGAACCATGTCGGGGCCAAAATTTTGAACGACTCGCTGAAATCCCTCTGACCCAGGTTCAACCACTTCGCGAGCGAGGATATCAGCGTCGACGGTCTGAGCGCCCCACTGCTCGAAGAGCTTGGCGACAGCTGACTTGCCAGAGCCTATGCCTCCGGTGATTGCGATGACCTTGGGATGGGTAGCCACGGTTGATTCCTACTATCTACGCACTCTACCCACTATGTGATGACCATCGAGAGTAGGTTGGTATAACGTGCCGGAATAACGGAGTTTTGGCAAGGCGATTTAGTCGCTTTGGTGGGGAGAGAATGACCCGTATCGAAGGAACTGGGCCGCTAAGTGGGCCGTGCCTTTGAGGAAGGGAAAAAAGCCGTGAAAGGTGAACGTGCGACGTTCGGCGATACAGGCTGGGAAGACAGCTTCCTCGACGCATACCAGACCGTCGTTATCCCGTCCGAAAAAAGGGAGGTAGCCGAGTGGCGTCTTTGTGTGACCTATGAGGCACCCCACCTGAAGGGCACGTGGGTGTGGCGGAAGGGGAGGTGTCGCGAGTTGGTGGAGAATTGGACCTCCAAAATCACCAAGAAGAGGGGTACGAGCCATGAGCCTGGCGATGCAGGCCCCCTGGTGTGGCGTACCCAGAGTGACTAATCGGCGCAGTGGCGCCGGGTGGTGCGGCATGGCATCGAGCGCGCGAACAACCAGCCCTCCAAGGGAATGTCCGACAAAGGACACCGGCTCCCCTTTTGAGGTAGTCGACACGAAGTCGGCGAGTCGTACCGCTACCTCCTCAAGTTTGAGCTTCCGAGATGGATACTCGAAAGTCTGAACGTTGACCTCGGGGAGAAGTTTCCGCAAGCGAGGGGCCAATAGGAACATGTCGTGCCGGGTTCGCAAGAAGCCGTGAACCAGAATTACGTGAGGAGCGACCTCGCTCGATTCACTGGACGACATAGATTCACACGCATTGAATTATCTGCGCGAGAGGGTCGCGCCCTCCCGTTGAAAGCTTTTGATCCGGCGTTACGCGTTAGCTACGAGCACTGAGAGATCTACTGGCTTGTAACTTGATGGCTTTCGAACCTTACCTCGGAGGTCCTTGCCGACAGCGTAGAACTCCCCATCGATCTTGAGAACTTCAACGTGCGTGACCTCCGTCGGCCATGACACGTTTACGCCGCAATCCCACTCGTTTGGTTGCAGAACACGAGCCTCGCCATTCCACGATGGGAGATGTACGAATTTCTCTAGATTGTTATCGCACACGAGCTCGAAGGCCTGTGGCAGAGGAACACCGAACGCGCACTCGTTCCAATACATTGTGTACGCGACGTCCGCCAACCCATCGACCATCTCTTCGGTGTCGGGAGAGTTCGTGGGCTCATAGGTGATAGCTTCGGGGTCTGTGACCGGCACGCCGTTGATATGAGGAATAACACCAAGTCCGCGGATAACGTACTCAAGTACCTCAGAGAGGAGAAGTTGGGCTCCCAAGGCGCGAGTCTTTGGATCCCCCGCGGTCAGCTTTTGTTGAACTCCCTGACCGGCAAGTTGCATAAATGTCTTAATCTTAGCTGAGTCCATTCCACTTTCTCCTGGGCTGCTCGTACATGTTAGCGCGTCGAAACGCAGTGCCTAGGTATACTAAGGGTTTACGGCCGGGTCCACTCCTGGTTTGCGCCGCGCGTATCCCAGGCACCCGAGCACCGCGTTCCTGAAATCGCTCGTTTTTTAGGTGCCTTTACTCAAGACATTTCAGATTTCTCTCGACTCTGTATAGAAACGGGGGGCATATGGAAACAACCTTACATTGGCACCACAATCCTAGGGAACTTGAGACCCTTTCAAAAAGGTTCGTGGAGGAGGTTCTTCCGAGATTTTCGGGAACCGTTCGCCAGCGATTTGTTCCCGCAGGAGAGACCCTCGAGCTCAACGGGTCATGTTTGTGGGTAGTTAGAGATGGACAAATCGACGTGCTCGTCAATGAGCGCCCGATCGAATCACTCAAGGCGCAGAGCGTTCTCGGTCCATGGTTTACCGCCGCGCCTGGGGTTTCCTTTGTTGGTGTTGGGGATGGATGCCATGTAGTGGGATATGATAACGGCGAAATCTCTACCCTCTTTCGACACGCCGATAGCGCGTTGCACCTCTGGAGTGCGATGGTGACGGCATCCGCGGCGAAGTACTTCACGCTCTTCTCCACGTTGAAGGTAAAAGCGGTTCCACCGCCCCCTACATTTCGCACGTTCTCACCCGGTGAGGTCATCATTCGAGAGGGGGAGTTCGCTCACGAGGTTCTCTGTCTTGTTGATGGAGACGCCGATGTGATTGCGCACGGTGCCAAGGTCGGAAAGATCAAGCGTGAGGAGATCTTTGGAGCTCTCGCCGCGTTGACAGGTGCGCCTCGTATGGCGTCAGTCGTAGCGAACAAAACCACTACCTGTATGGTATTTGAGCGAGATGATTTTGAGGATCTCCTCCGTTCTCATACCTCGTTGATGTCAAAACTCTTTGAGGACATGGCTCGCGCGATGCATGAGGCTAACGCGAACATCGCGAGGTTGGAGGAAGGTAAAAAGGACGGAGTAAAACGGTGGGGACTGATATAGTTCCTATCCCGGTGTTTTGTGCCTTTTTTCTCAGGAGTGCTCGGCAAAGCTCAATCAAAAGCTACTCGCAGGTGCGGAGATACTTGGTGAGTAATTAAGAGAGAGGATCGAGCGACATCAAAGATCTGTAAAAACCTTAGTGCGTATTTGCGTCACACGGCGGCCTAACAGGCGGTTGCCGCATGTTAAGGCGCCTTGCGACTCAAGAAAGACCGTTACGTCTTTGATGCCGTTACCCGGATGAAATTGGAAAGAGCGTACATCTCCATGGTAGGTAGGTTAATGGGCTAAAGCACATGGATTCAGTGCTCTCTGAGTTGTTGTGGGAGCCTCCGAGTAGTTATCCAGAGCGCCGCCACTGGGCAGGAGGCCCGATAGTGATGTGTGTCTTTCTCTCGGGGTTGTTCTTTAGAGTTGGCATAGCGTTTTTCGGTAGGGGCCTTAGCTTTTATCTTAGTGGGACGGTCGACAGTCCCGTTGAAGCTCGTGGTATGTCCTACGCTAGAATGCACTGGTAGTCCTTGTCCTATTCCTCATCCCTATCATTCTCCTGCACCTGCACCGGTTTCCTTATTTTCATTGTCCCGTCCTAGCCGGCGTCTACAGCCTTTTAAAGGAAAAG
>JAIXPR010000315.1 GCA_027486155.1 Pseudomonadota bacterium
ACTCATCGTTGCGCGGTTCAGACACCTTTCGTGAGATATCATTGTATGCTCGCCCCCAGCTCCTGCAATCTCGTTGAGTAGTTTTGGAACCCGTTCACTTCAGTATCGAGCGCCTCTCGTGAGCGAGTTACCTGCGCTTTGAGCAACTCCACATTCCGCTCAAAGTCCCCATCGCCAAATCCGGTAGCCTCGATCAACGGGATTGATACGGCGAAGGAGTCCAGCGTCTTGCCGGCGGCGTCCTGTTTGACGAAGGTCGCAAGTGCCTCAACACCGTCGAAGCGTGGACTCGCAATGAACTCCACATGACCATTCAGCCCATCTCCGTGGAAGAACTCTCCAGCTCCACTGCGGGGCTTCGATAGGGTCGCCTCAAGCTGAGAGGTCACGGTGCGCAACCGCCCAGCCAGATCCACATACATTAAGGCTCGGTCGGTAGCATCGCGAAGGGTCGTTGAGGCGGTGCTGCGGTCCCCCCGCTCGATAGCGCTTGAGATATTGGCGAGGTTAGTCGTCACATCCGACCGCCACGCCGCGACCTCATCAAACGAGAAGTTCTTGTAGGCGACGGTTGCGCCTTTATCCCGGAAGCTAAAGTCTTGATGAGTATTACCCACCGTTCCATAGAGGGGATCGTGGAGCTTCTGAAGCCCCTCGACATCACCGGACCTCCTGGCAACCGCGGCACCGAGAAGCTTGGCGTGTCGGAACCCGTGCGCCATCTCATGGATCGTTGTTGCGTCGAGCGCGTCCGGATTCAACACAGAGTTGCGCCCGAGGTTCAACCGTCGGGTCTTATTTTCGTAAAATCCACCTGCCTGCTCCTGCACATTGCCTATCGGATCCCAGGTGACTCTGAGTTGATGGCCCCCACTTCGAATCTCAAATTGCGACTTCGCGTTTCCGACTATGCGACCGAGACGGGTATCACCACCACCATCAAGTTCAAGGAGGGGATAGCCGTGCGGTCCGCGCATGAGGGTGGCGTCAACTCCCTGAGCCGCCAACGACTGACGCACTGATTCGAGGGTCGAGGTCACCTCCTGGCGGAAGGCGTTGATCTCCTCTGGCGAGAGATCAAGATCCTTATCCCGTTTGAGCATCGCATCGTACCGCCGCTCAAGGTTAGTCAGCTTTTCCTGGCTGATTGAGGGCGAGATCGTTGTCGAAAGATCCGCGCCTCCGGATTGATCGACCAGCGCTTTAACGACCTCCGCTGGATCCTGCACAGCGTCAACCGGAAGCGGCTGGTTTGCCGCGGACTTCGAGGATGCGGCGTTATCGTCCGGCTTATTGAGAGCGCTCTGTGGCTCCAAAAGATCGATATCGAGTACCCGAATGTTTCGGTCTCCTACTATCGTCTGCACAAGCGGGATCTTATCCTTAGGAACAAAGAGCGTCTTAATCTCATCGCCGGTGGTGCCACCTTCAAGGCGCAGCTCGCTCTGGATATCCGAGCTCCTCGGAGCGCTCACAGACCCCTGTCGGTTCGTATCGATGCCGTACACGATCGGGAACTGTTGGGACACGAGCGCCTTCTCACCGTCCGAGAGGTGGTCCCACGCCGCAAGCCGCATCTTTTCGGTCGCAATTGTGTTTCGGCTCATCCCGGCTGAGATAGAGCGCTCGAAACCGGCAAGGTATCCTTCGTCTTCGGCTGTCTTTCTATTTTTGTCATACCGTGCTTGCGCCTCGGCGAGGTTCGTCCTTCCCTGCTCTGGGGTCCATCCACCTCCCCGAGAGTAGTCGATCGCCGTGCCGACATCGGTCATATCAACAACGGCGATATCGCTCTTGGATTTTCCGAATACGATCTCTCCCGAGAACACAGCGCCATTTGAAGCCTCAATCGAACCACTTGGGCGGAGCTGTCCCTGCCCGTTCTGACTCGACATAAAAGCGAGCAGCGATGCTGAGGTGCTTCCGTGAAGGAGCTTCGGTGGTCGCGGCATCGTCGAGAGCTCCGCCGCTAGCGCCGGACGCTCCGTGTACACTCGTTTGAGTGAGGTGTTCAGATCCGCCGCGTTTCGCACCGCACCCCGTCCCACAAAGCCACCCGTGTCAAAGAAGTACGGCGAGTTCGGTTGGAAGTAGAGGGGAGATGTCGTGTCGTCGAGGGTGGCGGGGTCGAAGGGTTTGGGGACAACAGGTTTTTCACTTGCTCCGGTTGGAATTTGACCACTCTGGGCCGGTGCGCGAGAAACCTGTTGAGTCTCCACGTTAAACATCTTCGGCAGCTCAGTCGCGAAATCAAACGCCCGGAACGGTATCCCCATGCGCACCGTGCCATCGGGCTGCTGGAACATGTAGTCCGGCTCAAAGATGCGGGATTGATTGAGTCCGGTATTCTTGACCGACTCAAGGAACTCAGGCTTCAAAGCCTCTGAGAGCTGCGTCTTCGCCGCCTCAGGAAGTTGATCGAACGAGCTCAGGGGCTTATCGCCCGAGAGCTTCTCAAATACGAGGTAGGTCACCCCATCCTTCTCAAACTTACCCTTAAATTCAGGAAGAAGCGCTTTGAGCTTCTCGTTCCCAGGTAGGTTCACCTTGTCGTACATGTGGAGGAGCGCGCCCATCTCGGTCTTTCCGGAGTCTCCACGGAACGCAATTCCCTGCTGGGTGGTACCTTGAGCGTCGGTAAAGGTTACGTCGCGGTATCCGGTGGTCGCGGCGACCCGGGTGCCCCCCGGAAGTATCGGGTCGCGAGTGCCCTTGTCGCTCACGTTGGTTACCTGGACGGTCGGAGCCTGCTCGACCCGTGAGATGAGTTGATTTCGAGCGTTCTCAACAACGGTGGTCGGCTTCTCAACCGGCTTGTCGACGTGGTCTTGGCGCACCGCGTTGTCGTGGCTAATCGCTGATTTGTAGGCGGCCTCGGCGGCTTCGACATTTACTCCGCTCGCTTTCGCGGCCTCGTAGGCGGCTTTCGTTGTTTCTACGTTACTTGCCGCGGCCTTCACCTCTGGCGGGTCGCTTGCTAGTGGAGGCGCAATCCCTCCCGAGGTCTGCCCAGCAGCGGAGCTCTCTACTCCACGTCTCGTCGCATGACTTCCGACAGCCGCGGCGATGAGGTTCTCTGGCGTAAGGGGTTGACCGTTTCCAAGTTGTTCACCAAGCTCACTCGTAAACTCTTCGGCCTCATCGGAGAGCTTCTTTGCGAGGGGCCCCACAAGTTTCGCCGCCGCTCCTGATCCAAGGCTTACGCCGAGCCGCTTGCTAATATCCGTTAATCCAAAGCCCGATTGCTCCATGTGCTGGGCGAGTGCTTTGTCGCGCTCTGCCCCCTCGAGCCCCGGATTCTGTCGGTCAAACTCCGCTTTTGCCTGCGAGTACTCATACGCTATCTGAATCGCGGTGCCGCCCGACTGCACAAGCCCCGTACCGACAACATCAACGGACTTGGCGACGAGCGGGCTCTTTCCCATGTCGCGGACCACAGTGTTGAGCTTGCTTCCCGCAGCACCCGCACCGAGGGTAATGAGGCTTTCAACCCCAGCGTCACAGGAACGAGCGAGGAAGGCGTCGGCCGCCTCTTCGTAGCTCTTCTCACCTATCGCTACGTTGGTAAGCTCTTCGGTCGCTGCTTCGATCATTCGGAGGCCCTGATTGACCGCCGCGCCACCTGCTGGGCCGACCATCACAAAGCCGACGCCCACGCCGGTAACGTGCGCGACCTCCCGTACGACGCTTGCGGTCGTACCGCCAACTTTGGCGATCAAGATCGTCTCATCGAGCCGTTCGTTCAGCTCTTGGAGTCCCTCACGGTACGCTTGCGCGTCAGCGGCGGAGAGCGCTGAGATTTCTTTGCCATCCCACTTCGCTGCCAGGGCATCGGCCCCCGCTCGAACTTCATCCGCGGCCTTCTTGTGCCCCGTTGTTTCCAGGATTTCGGCCGTTACATACATCGCCGCAACCGCTTTCTCAGCCATCTTAAGGTCACGCAGCTGCTCTTTAAGCTGCTCTTTAAGCTCCCGCTCACGAGCGATGGCTCGTTCAAGGTGCTCTCGATCTACCTGCAGCTGTTTTAACGCGTCATCGCCGAGCCCAAGAAGCTCGCCGAGAAGGGAAACGTTCTGAGCGAGTCGGACGCTGTTCTCAAAATTTCGTTGCGCCCCCTCCGTGTTCCTCGTCGCTGTGCTGATAGCTCGGCCAACCTTGCCCTGCGCGACGCGGAGGTTCGTGAGGGCGGTATCGCTGGGGCGGAGTCCGGGATCGGTCACAGGTAGTTTATTTGTTTGGGTTGGGTCGGTTGAGCCAATGACCGGCTCAACGGTGACGTCCCGTCGATTCGCTGCGTAATCCATGCGTGAAAAGGCGATCTTGAGGTTATGTCCGGCTACATCTGCCTCTGGATAGCTTGAATTGTCAAGTCGTGACACCGCGGAGTCGACCTTCGCGTCAAACTCTGACTTCGCCGAGTCGTACTCCTGACGGGCTTTGCTGAGGTCCTCTTTTGAGGCTGTTCCCGCTTTGACCTTCTCCTCGGTTTCATAGAGCCTATCGAGCGCCTCGCGAGCGTTTTGCTCAGCTTTTACAAGCGCCGGATCCTTCATGATCTTATCCGCGGTCTCCTGATCGGTGAAGGTTTCCCGCTCCTCGGTCGGAAGATTCTTCTGCTCCTCCGCTGAGAGCTTCGGAGCCCCCTTTTCGGTCACAGCGCTCGGCGGTACGTTCGGATCTTGAGGGCCGGAGCCACCACCAACCTTGACGACAGGAAGGTTGAACTGAGTTGGATTGCCCGTTAAGCCACCCTCGTTATCCTCATCGACGGTGCTATACTCCTCACTCCCTTGGTTAGGCTCGCTTCCGCTGGAGGGGTCGATATCATCGCACGGGTCTTTGCCGTCTTCGATCGTCTCTGGGATGCGCTCTTTTGGCGTGGGTGTCGGGGTAGGCGCCCATTTGCAACCGCTCGTGCAACGAGATTCAGGCCCATTTCTCGAACCATCATCACACTCCTCGCCCTTATCAGTGTTTCCGTTGCCACAACACGATGACGTGCAATCAGAGCAACACCCGTCATCATTGATTTGGTTTCCGTCGTCGCACGACTCACCCTTTTGAACCTTTTTATCGCCGCATGTCGGCTCAGAATTGTCATCATCCTCCTCTGTTGGCTCAGGTGTCGGAGTGGGC
>JAIXPR010000011.1 GCA_027486155.1 Pseudomonadota bacterium
CCGAGCCCTCGTTCCAGGCGGAGTTCGAAGCGTTACTTAAAGATTTCGCCGGTCGCCCGACCCCTCTTTTCCTCGCTCAGCGGCTCTCACACGAGCATGGCTGTACTATCCTTCTTAAGCGCGAAGACCTACTCCACACCGGCGCCCACAAGATCAACAACACGATTGGACAGATCCTTCTCGCGAAGCGATTAGGAAAGACCCGAATCATCGCCGAAACAGGGGCAGGCCAACACGGAGTCGCGACCGCTACCGTCTGCGCTTTGATGGGGATGCCGTGTGTTGTCTACATGGGCGAGGTCGATATCAAGCGGCAAGCGCTCAATGTTGGGCGGATGCGACTCCTCGGCGCTGAAGTGCGAAGCGTCACAAGCGGAAGTAAGACCCTCAAGGACGCGACGAACGAAGCGATGCGAGACTGGATCGCAAACCCCAACGATACACACTACATCATCGGCTCGGTAGTTGGCCCCCATCCGTTCCCTGACATGGTCGCTCGCTTTCAATCGGTCATCAGCGCTGAAATCAAAGAGCAGTGCTTAGCACGAGATGGGAAGCTTCCAACTCATGTCATCGCGTGCGTAGGTGGAGGTAGCAACGCGATGGGAGGGTTCTTCCATTTTATTGAGGAACAAGCCGTTAAACTCATCGGTGTCGAGGCCGCGGGGCATGGGGTCTCAAGTGGACGGTCGGCCGCGACCATCGCGCTCGGACGAGAGGGTATCCTTCACGGCAGCCGGACCCTCTTTATGCAAACAGACGATGGGCAGGTAGAGGAAGCACACTCGATATCAGCGGGCCTCGATTACCCCGGAATCGGACCACAACACGCGCACCTCCACCTCTCTGGCCGTGTTGCATACGTGCAGGCGACGGATGAGGACGCGCTGCGAGGGGCGAAGGTGCTCGCTCGCCGAGAGGGGATCATTCCAGCGCTCGAGACCGCTCACGCGGTTGCTCACCTATCAAAGATGTCCTTTTCGCCCGACGATCGAGTGGTCGTTATTATCTCTGGGCGAGGCGATAAGGACATGGGGACCTATCTTGAGGCATTTGGCGAGAGGATCAGTGATGACGTGTAGTCGATTCGAACAAATTCCACAGAGGAGAGCGTTAACGGTGTTTTTTACCGCCGGATATCCGCGCCTCAACGACACCCTCTCCATTCTTTCAGCGCTTCAAGCAAGCGAGGTCGATATGATTGAGATCGGGTTTCCGTTTTCCGACCCTGTCGCCGATGGGCCCACTATCCAGGAGAGTAATCACGTCTCCCTTGGTAATGGAATGACCGTGGAGAGGCTCTTTGAACAATTAGCGAACCTTCGCACCGGGGAGATAACCGTACCTGTGCTGCTTATGGGAAGTCTCAATCCGATCGAGCGGTACGGCAGAGAGAGATTCTTTGAGCGGGCCGCCTCGTGTGGGGTTGATGGCTTTATCATCCCCGACATGCCGTTCGAAGAGTATATGAACCGATATAAGCCGCTCTACGAGCGTTACGGGATTAAGCCGGTTTTTTTGATTACCTCCCGAACCGAGCCAGCGCGACTGAAAGCGTTTGACGCGGAGAAACCGGCGTTCATCTACGTTGTATCCTCGGACGGGGTAACGGGTGGAAAAGCTGCCGTTACCGAGGAGCGAGAGTCCTTCTTTAAACGTCTCGCTGAGATGAAACTTGCAAGTCGACTCCTTGTAGGGTTCGGGGTCTCCGATCGCGAGAGCTTTGACGCGGTTACGAAACATACCTCTGGAGCTATCATTGGGAGCGCCTTCGTTCGGGAGATCCAACACGCCCCACCGGGGGGGGCGCCCGATGTGAGTGACCCTCAAAGTTTAGGAACGATCGTGTCTGATTTTATTAAACGGGTAAGGTAACTATGATTGTCACGCTCGACCCTCTCGCCTCGACCGAACAGATTAAGGAGATCTCCAGTTTTCTCGAACAAAACGGCTGGAGGACCACACCGGTAACAACACAGAGCGCACGATATCTCGTAGCAATAGGCTCACGAGAAACAGATCTCAGGCAGGTAAGCCACCTAGCCGGCGTCCGTGATGTCCATCGTGTAACGGACGTGTACAAGCTTGTATCCCGCATGTGGAAGGTCAAACCGACGCGGATCGACCTTGGAGATGGGGTCCTTCTCGGCGAGGGCTCGATGACGATTATGGCGGGCCCATGTTCGATTGAGGATGAGCGACAGGTCGCGGAGACGGTGGACTTTCTCGTGTCGCAAGGTGTTCGAGTGATGCGCGGAGGAGCATTCAAGCCTCGAAGCTCGCCCTACTCCTTTCGAGGGTTGGGACTTGAGGGATTGAAGATGTTTTCCTCGATCGCGCGCGCGAAGAAGGTGAAGGTCATCACTGAGGTGCTCGACGTGAGCACGATCGAACCGATGATGGAGTATGTCGATGTATTCCAGGTTGGGGCGCGAAACTCACAGAACTTTACACTGCTCGATGAGCTTGGTCGCGTTGATAAGCCGGTACTCCTTAAACGGGGACTATCCGGAACCCTTGAGGAGCTTTTGCAATCGGCTGAGTACATCTTCTCGAAGGGTAATGAGAAGGTCATTCTATGTGAGCGGGGTATCCGCACCTATGAAAAGGCCTACCGCAACACTCTCGATCTCAACGCGGTGCCGTATCTTAAAGAGAAGTCTCATCTCCCGGTTGTGGTTGATCCTTCGCACGGCATC
>JAIXPR010000368.1 GCA_027486155.1 Pseudomonadota bacterium
ATCGATGTACTGTCGGCGTTGGCTCACACCGCGCAAAAGCACGCCTGGATTCGGCCTGAGATAACTGAGGATGTCACGCTCTCTATCCGCAAGGGGCGTCATCCGATCGTCGCGGCCCTCCTCGATGGAAGCTTCATCCCGAACTCGGTCGACTTTAGTGAACAGGGTGGTCGTTGCTTCATCGTGACTGGACCTAACATGGGTGGTAAGTCGACCTATCTCCGACAGACGGCGCTCATCGTGGTGTTGGCGCAGATCGGTTCATACGTTCCAGCGGAGTCCGCGGTAGTGGGTCTCGTCGACCGCATCTTCGCTCGACTCGGCGCCTCAGATGACCTGCACGAAGGTGAGTCCACCTTCATGGTTGAGATGCGAGAGGCCTCGCACATATTGAGCCACGCCTCTCCCCGATCGCTTGTGCTTATCGACGAACTTGGACGGGGAACCGCCACGACCGATGGGCAGTCGCTCGCTCAGTCCATACTTGAACACCTCGCCCTCACCGTTGAGAGCCGAACCCTCTTCGCGACGCACTATCATGAGATAACCGCCCTCGCGGAGGTGTCTCCGAAGATAAAGAACCTCTCGGTAGGCTCCGTTGAGGATGGCGATCGGGTTGTGTTCACTCATGAGATACAGGAGGGTCCCGCGCCACGCTCGTACGGAATTGAGGTTGCGAAGCTCTCTGGATTACCGAGCTTCGTTATTGAGCGAGCCTCAGAGATCCTTTCACATCTCTCTGAGAAACCAAGTGGGCAGGCACCGATAACCGTACCGGTTCGACCCGTTCGGGCCAAGCAGGAGGACTCACGGCAGCAGACCCTCTTTGGCTCCGCTCCTCAGGTCGTTCGCGATCCGGTCGCTGATAAGGTGAAAGCTCGCGTGAAGGAGCTCGATGTCGATACGTTGAGCGCGAGGGATGCGCTTCAGTACCTGTACTCGCTTAAGGAGATCGTTGAGGGGTAGCTCCTCAACGAGATAGCGATGCGTTGCGGGCTGGTGGGAGGAAATCCTCTTTTTGATCAACTCGTGTGAGGAACCTTGACGCGCCGTTGCGCCAACATGTACGCCCAGATTCGATGTTCCTCTACTAAGGTTTGCTGAGTGCCTCCTGTGCACTCATGTTTATCGACAGGCATATCAAAGATCCGCGCTTGTGCAGCTCTCAGTTATAAAGTGAGGTAAAGACACTCTGAAAGGAAACTCCGGGATGAACTGAAGAGGAACCGGGCTTCTTCCCTTTTGCGAACAGGTCAACTGCATCCATTAAGTCAACAGGTGGTACTGAAAAAGCTTGAAGTGGAGTGTCCGCCCGAACAAGCCCAAGAACGACGAGTCCCGATCTGAATTCTTGGTATCCCTTTCCTTGGGAGCAGTTGAGATAGAGTCCTGGCTGCGTGTGAGAATCTCACTCAACGTGATGCCTAGAACCTTTAGAGGGAAGGAATAGATGAATCAGAGTCAAACAAAAAAAGATTCGGCCGCTCCAAGCAGCCCTATTCCGCCTGCTTCCACGCATCATACTTGGAATGGACTATCTACAATTTCCCCCTTTTCCCACCGAAGTTTCGAGAGGGTCTCTCACATTATTTTTGATGCCGACGATACCTTGTGGGATGATCAAGGCAAACTTCAGGATGCTGAACGTCGAATGGAGGACCTATTCGATAGACACCTCGGCCGTCCGAGTGAATTTCAACGTAAATTTATTCAGATTGAACATCGCAACATCCCAGTAATAGGCTACGGCTTTCACAGCTACCTGTTCTCACTAGCTCAAGCGATTTTTGAACACTCGGACCTTGCAACCGCTCAAGAATCAGCGCTCCATATAGTGAAGGAGCTCATCAGTGATTTTCTACATCAACCGCCTCGTGTGTTCCAGGGCGCTAGAGAAACTTTGGCGGAACTAAGAGGTCGAGGATACTCGCTGGCCGTTGCCACAAGAGGTATTCCAGGTGAACAGTTAGAAAAAGTAAGAAGATCAGGACTTGAAGGGTTTTTTGAAAGAGTTTTTGTCGTTCCTAAAAAGGAACCAGACACTTACCGAAACGTTGCGAGAGAACTTCGAGTAACACCGACGGCGTGTTGTATGGTGGGCAACAGTCTAAGGTCTGATATAAAACCAGCTCTTGAGGCAGGCTTCTGCGCGATTCATATCCCGGAGCCCACTGCGTGGAGTCACGATCTGTGTTCTCCAGTGATCTCTGAGGATTCAATCGCACTAGCAGCTATTCCAAACCTTCTCGCTGTCTTTCAGAATAAAAATACCTAGACCCTCTCACGATTTTTTAATTAACATGGAGGTAACCTATGAGTGCTCTGAAATTAGTTATTAGTGGTTCTTATAGAAAGCACCTGTCGGAACTTTACGCCCTCAAAAGCTTCCTCACAGCGAAGGGATTTGAGGTACTCTCGCCTTCTGGGGAGAGAGCGGTCAATCCAGGCGAAGAGTTTGTAATTTTGAATTCAGATCCCTTAGAAGATCCCCGAATTCTTCAAGATTCAATTTTCGCAAAGATGCGACAGGCATCGTTTCAAGTAGTCCTCAACAAAGACGGCTATCTGGGTAAGGCATCCATCCTTGAGATAGGTTATGCGATAAGCTTGGGGCTTCAGGTGCTAACAATTGAGCGTATCGAGGATCCGAATATAGCCGCTTACACTCGCTGCTTTGATGAGGTGTTTCCGGATTGGAAACACGAAAATTGTACCAGGCAAAGGGCCTCATGATGCATGATTTCATTTTGGACATCGGAAGTCGTACGATTAAACTGCACGGGCTCAATAACACCGGAGAGGTGGTCAACCTTCATAATATCACCTGGGATATCCTGAGCGTTGCGCCAGCTCCTGATACGATAACAGCATGTATCGAGCAGTCTCTTGGGGCACTCCCCAGTGGCGGGCACCGCCTGAAGGCTATTGGCACAGAGGCGATGAGAAGAAATCCGGAGTTGGCACAGATGGTAGAAGATGCCTGCCTCCGATTGGATATCAACTATTCAACGATATCTCAGGAGCTCGAAGCGGAACTCATATCGATAGCGGCTCAGAGACATGGAATCTCGCGAGAGTACGATGTGGTGAATGCGGGTGGCGGGAGTATTCAGGTCGTACGTCAGCGAGAAACCGAACTGGAACTGCTGAACATGGGGATCACCGACCTCAATAAAGCCTTCAGTCTTCATGCCGAGCCACCTCAACGGGATATTCAGGGATGTATTGATTGGTTAGCGACTCAGATAACAGATCGACCGCGAACTATCGCCTATACGGGTGGAGAGCGAACCTACCTCGATCACTTCGGGGTTCCGATTCAGTCGAACGGCACATGTCACCAATCGGACTTTGAAGCGTTTGCCCGGGAGATCGGAGGACAAGATAACGATTGGCTCATAGCTCACTCCCCGTTTGACGCGAGGTGGATGACCGGAGCTATCGCGTCGAACTGCATAGTCCTGGCTTTTATGCATGCGGGACGGGCGAAATCCTTTCTCCCAAGCGACCTTAATATTGGGCATGGACTCCTTACACACGCCTTCGGACGTTCGAGCGGTCTCTCTATCCTTTAGTAAAAGGGAGTAAAAGGGGACGCTAGTGCTCTGTAGAAAACCCCTGATTCAAGCCCTACTATTTCTCTCAGACACCGCGCGCAAAGGAGTCCGAGCTCAGTATGCTTTACAAAAGTTCTCGCTGTTTGAGTGAATCTGTGAGGTTAAGACTTTGTGGTGCCGCAACTACGGAACGCGGCTTTTTCCCGGGGCGCTGTAAGAGAAATCATGGGAAAACCACGCCTCCCTAAGAAAATTTATTAGACTTAAGCATACTGATGCTTTGATCTAGGCTTTCTCTGAAGCAAGACCCGCATTAGTGGAGATATCAATTTGCAACACTGAGATATCGTTTCTGCTTATGTCTACAATATCAAACCAGCCGCCTGCGATGAGTCTGGCCAATGAATCTCTGAGTCCAGATGGTCTAGAACCAGGAGAATCAGGCATAAGCCAGGCAGAAATAACTCCCGACCCAAGGTCAGCCATTGAAAGTAAGTTTAAGGGGACGCTACCCTTTTCTACGTCAGGCCCCCGGTCGCCCCGAAATGAAAAGGGGTAGCGTCCCCCTTATAACGATGCGTTGCGGGCTACTCGGGCAGGGGGTATTCTCAAGCCATTCCATTCATTCTAGGAACCTCGACGCACATGTCTACGCGCCTCCTCCTCGGAATCCTTATTATAGCGGTCTTGTCTTTCCCCGTTTCCTCTCGTGGTGAGGGCTTTCCCACGGGGGCGCATGCCCGCTCGGAATATGTCCGCCTTCGAAACCTTGACCCTTCCGGAGATTCCCCCATTCATTCGGCAAAGTGGGTGCGCCTCGCTGAGGAGATGAACGGGATCTACCTGAAGTCAGTCAATACGATGCCATCGCGGGATCTCCTGTTTGCCGCGGATACTCATATGCGGGTCTATCGAGCGAGTCGTTCTCCGGGATATCTGAAGCGTGGCAAGGTTCTTGTGGATACTCTCATCGAACGATACTCGCCAGCGGTTCCGGAGTATGGGGACGCGCTCCTCTTGCGCGGGGATATCGGGGTCGCGGAGGGGGACTCGCACAGCTCTATCGCTCAGTGGTACGAGCGGCTAGGTAGCGCCACCCCCCGTCTCGCGACTCGAGCTCAGTCGAGGATGCAGTCCCTCGCCAATGCTACCTTTTCAAAAGCGCTTCCCTCATCTGACCTTGAGGTTCCCCGTGTGGTTTCGAGGAGGGCGGGTGCCCAGCGGACGATAACGAAGAGGATCGTTCTCGATCCGGGGCACGGTGGATTTGACGCAGGTGCGGTCGGAAAGAACGGTCTTGAGGAGAAGGAGTTGACCCTCGACTTCGCGTACCGAGTCAAATCCCTCCTGGAGCGTGATAGCTCGATCGCGGTCCATCTGACACGGGCCGATGACACCTTTGTCCCCCTCGCTCGGCGCACAGGGTACGCAAACCAGAGAAAGGGTGATGCCTTTGTGAGCCTCCATCTTAACGCATCTCCTTCCCACGCGTTGCGTGGTACCGAGTCCTACTACCTCGATACGACCGATGATGAGGCGAGCAGGCTTCTCGCCGAGCGGGAGAACGGAATACCCTCAGGTGGAGCGGTCGACGACCTCTCGTACATTTTGAGCGACCTCATCCAGAGCGGCAAACTTGAGGAGTCAGTTGAACTCTCACACTACCTGGAGGGCTCGGTGCATCGGGCAACCCTCACGACCTATCCGGAAAGTAAGAGCCACGGAGTCAAAAAAGGCCCCTTTTATGTGCTAGTTGGGGCTCATATGCCATGCACCCTGATAGAGCTGTTCTTTATAGATAACCCTGGGGATGGGGCGAAATTGGCAACCGATTCGTTCAGGTCTATAGTATCCGAGGGGTTAGCTCAGGGGGTGACCCGATTTGCTGCGGGTGAGCCGCTTACGGCCCAACCCTCGGTAGCAAAGCCGAAGAGAACGACCCGCAAGGGAAAGAAGAAGTAGTCCGACCTATGCTTAACGTAGAAACGATTCCCGTGACTGAGTTCGGTCAGAACTCTAGAATTTTGTGGTGTTCCGAGACCAAGCAGGGGGTGATCGTCGATCCCGGTGGGGACGCTGAGAAGATCCTCGCCACCGCGCAACGATTGGGGGTGACGATTTCGGCGGTGTGGTTGACCCATTCTCACCTAGATCACTGTGGCGGAGTTCAGCCTATCCTCGACGCGCTCAAGGTTCCGCTCGTGGCGCATCCCGAGGAGCGAATGATGCGTAATAACGTAAAGTCGATAGCCCAGATGTACGGGATGTCCCCAGCTGAGTGGTATAATTGTCCGGAGCCCACCGTCGAGGTCCGTGGCGGGGAGAGCCTCTCTATTGGGAATTCCTCCTGCGTTGTTCTCTTTACGCCGGGGCACTCGCCGGGACACGTAAGCTACTACTTTGAACGGGATGGTATCGTCGCGAGCGGAGACGTTCTCTTTGCTGGTTCTATCGGCAGAACCGATCTTCCGGGTGGAGACACAAAGACCCTCCTTGACGCGATACGACGAGAGATCTTCACGCTGCCGGCTGAAACCCGAGTGTTAACAGGCCATGGGCCCGATACCACCGTTGGTGAGGAGAAGGCTTCAAATCCGTTCTTTACCGGGGCTCAGTATGACTAAGGAGCGCGCGACGCGGATCGTACTTGGAGTAACGGGCTCTATCGCCGCGTATAAAGCGGCGGAGATCGCTCGCTACTTTATGAAGCGAGGATGCGTCGTACGAGTCGTTATGACCGACTCGGCGGAGAAGTTCATCTCACCCCTGACCTTTGAATCTATCACGCAACAGCCCGTCCTTCGAACGTTTTGGGAGGAGACCCAACCAGGAGCTATCGGTCATATCGCACTTGCCGATTGGGCTGATGCCGTTGTCGTCGCTCCCGCGTCCGCCGATTGTATCGCAAAGGCGGCGTTCGGCTTCGCTGAATCGCCACTTCTCGCGGTGTTGCTCGCGACCAAGGCTCCGGTGGTTATGGCGCCAGCGATGAACGTGAATATGTACGAACATCCGCAGACGCAGGAGAATATCAGCACCCTCGCCGCGCGTGGTGTTGCCTTTGTTGAGCCAGACACAGGAGATCTCGCGTGTGGATGGAAGGGGCGGGGGCGGCTCGCTGAGGCGAGTGAAATATACTTCGAAACGCGACGCGCGCTTGGTCCAAAGGATCTCCTTGGACAACGGGTGCTCATATCAACCGGGCCTACACGCGAGGCGATCGATCCGGTCCGGTATATCTCCAATCGCTCATCGGGAAAGATGGGGATAGCGCTCGCCAAAGAAGCCTATCGGCGGGGCGCCGAGGTAACGGTTGTGCACGGTCCACTCTCCTCGACGCCACGACTCCCGCGACGCGTCTCAAAGGTATCGATTACCAACGCCGCGCAGATGCGGGACGCGGTGCTCTCTCGGCTCTCCTCATCGCCGGAGATCGTTATTATGGCGGCAGCGGTCGCGGATTATCGCCCCGCGATACCTGCAACCGGGAAGATTAAGAAATCAACGGATCCTTCATCGATCGAGCTTTCCCCGAATGACGATATCTTGCTTGAACTCGGCGAGAGGAAAGGGAGCTCGACGCGCCCCTTCCTGGTTGGCTTCGCCGTGGAAACCGGGACAGTAGAGGAGCTCGTACCTGAGGTGCAGCGCAAACTGGCGCGAAAGAATGCGGATCTTATGGTAGGCAACCTCGCGCAGGATTCCTTCGACAAGGACACCAACCGCGTCTGTATCGTTCGCCGCTCCGGCACGCCCGAATCACTCGAAACCGCGCGTAAGAGC
>JAIXPR010000247.1 GCA_027486155.1 Pseudomonadota bacterium
CTTTTGAATTTGAGCAAACACGACTAGAATCCGCCCGGGATAGAGAGGCTGTACAATGATACCAATTTCCGAGGAGGGGCTTAAATTACGGTGGCTCGCGGGCGCACGGTGGCTGACCATACTCGGATTACTTCTCGCGTTCGTCGTGGGACGTGTCGCGCTAGGCTTTACCTTTGATGGAGAGCCCTTCGTCGACATCATGGTGATCCTTATCGCGAGCAACCTCGCGTTGTACGTACCCACCATCCCGCCATCCGAGCGGCTTATATCAGTAGCGATCGTCGCGGACGTTATCCTGCTCACAACCTTCCTCTACCTCTACGGTGGATCAACCAATCCACTTAGCTCGTTCTTCTTTCTTTACGTGATCATCGCCTCCATTCTTCTGCCACCCATTTGGGGATGGGTCATAGCCGCGTTCTCATCCCTCTGCTTCACCTCCCTCTTCTTCTTCTTTGTTCCCATTCCGGAGCTCACCGACACCCATCGGCACCACCACGACGGCTTCTCCACTCACCTTCAGGGGATGCTGATTACCTTCTCGTTCACGGCGTTCGTGATCGTGTACTTCGTGACCCACCTCATCACGGCCCTGCGGTCGCGGGAGCGGAAGCTTGAGGTCTTGCGTGAGAAACATCACCACAGCGAACGGCTCGCCGGACTCACCACCCTTGCCGCTGGAGCGGCGCACGAGCTCCGTAATCCCCTTGCCACCATCAGCATCGCCATCAACGAACTCGCTCAGGAGCTGGAGCAAACGCCCTCCAACCCAGATATGGTGGTTGAGGCCCGAAGCATTCAAGCCGCGGTTGAGCGATGCCAAAGGATCATCGACGAGCTGTGTCGCACCGCTGGCGTAGTTGGTGGGGAGCCACTTACCACCACATCGGTTGCGGAGATTCTTGATCAGGTTCTTCAAAACCTACCGAATAGGGAGATATGCAAGATTCACATCGATACCAACCTGGCGCGGACGCCTATTCGCACGTTCGTCTCAAGCGTTATGCACGCCCTCCTCTCGCTCGTGCGCAACGGGTTGGAGTACGGGCAGGTTGACGTGCACGTGAGTCGCTCGGGCGATATGATACACTTTTCTGTGCGAGATCATGGGCCCGGAATCTCTGAGGATATCCTCCCTCGTTTAGGGGAGCCTTTCTTCACCACGAAGGGGCCAGGAAAGGGGATGGGCTTAGGGCTCTTCATTACTAAGACCTTCGCGGATCGCATCGGGGGTTCCCTCTCGTTTACTTCAGAACCTAATCGCGGAACGACCGCTACACTCTCCATCCCGGATCTCACATGACCACTCAACCGTTTACTCCCTCAAAGTTGCTGGTTGTCGACGACGATGATCTGTATCGAAATAGTCTCGTACGCGCCTTTACTCGACGAGGGCTAGAAACAGTAGGAGCGAATTCACTGGAAACGGCAGTCTCAACGGCGGCAAGCTTTTCACCTGAGGCGGCGATAGTCGATCTGAAACTCGGACACGAGTCAGGTCTCGATGTGGTACGCGAGCTCCTCTCTCGAGACCCGAAACTTGTAGTCGTTGTCCTCACGGCCTATGGAACGATCGCGACCGCGCTTGAAGCGGTCAAGCTTGGGGCAGCCAATTACCTGACGAAACCGGTGCAGATCGAACATATCCTCGCTGCGTTCAACGGGACATCGCCAAGCCCTAAGGCGCTCTCCGCGATCCCTTCGGCCGAGCAGGTTGAGTGGGATTACATTAACCGCACCGTTCAGGAGTACGGGGGAAATGTGAGTCGGGCCGCGCAAGCCCTCGGCCTGCATCGCCGCTCACTGCAACGCAAACTCAAAAATCCCCCGCCTGTTAAATAGAAAAGAGCGCACGGTGCAACCCGGATCGACCTTTGCGTCCTCTGTGGTCAAAAGATTATTCTTCGGTCCCCTACTCTGAACGCTCGTCTCCTTTCAAGGTTATCGCGGTTGCGTAGTCGCTCACCTGACGTATCGTGAAGCTATGCATGATCGAGATGAACAGAACCGATTTCCCGGACACCCCGCTAACGAATCACTCTCCGTTCCTGAGCGACCTGCGACGTTTAAAGACCTTATCGATCAGTTCAGTATCCACACTCCGAGCCGCCGCTCGGTGAGCATGGTTATCCCGGCAGGACTTTCTGGCTTCGACTTTCTCGTCACGGCACAGGGAGCGGTACGCGATCTCTGCGGCGCCCACCTCATCGATCCAGACCTCTTGCAGGAGTGGCGAATGTGGAACGGCTTTGCGGAATCGTCCGCTCTTCCAAGAACGATCGCGGTTCAGATCGAGATCGATCCTCTCCACGCGCGTCGGAGGGACGAGCACGCCCTACTCCTTTGCGCTCGTGGATGTACCTTGGCCTCATACGAGGACACGGCGCTCGCGTTCGCGGCGTTCTGGATCGCAAAAGGTTCGGACCTATTCGCTAAAACCGCTGTTCAAACTACCTACAAGGGGCTTCAACTCAACGATGAAGGACTGGTAGATATCGACCTTTATCGGGCACGATCGGTGGCAGTTGTTCGCCGCTCTCCGAGGATAGAGCCATTTTTAAGCCCCAATTAGAACGTGGACGAAGGGTTGGTGCCGGTGGCTCCATGCTCCTCATTCTGCTACAACCGGTGCATGGACAACCTCCCCCACTGCCCACAATGTAACTCCGAACACACCTACCAAGATGGACTCCTCCTCGTCTGTCCCGAATGCGCTCATGAATGGTCACCTGAGGAAGTGGCGACGCACCAGGAGAGCGAGAGCGGTGTTATTAAAGACGCGGTAGGCAACGTCCTTCAAGATGGAGATAGTGTGACCGTTATCAAGGATCTTAAGGTTAAGGGCTCCTCAACGGTGGTGAAGGTCGGGACTAAGGTGCGCAACATCCGACTGGTCGATGGAGACCACGACATCGACTGTAAGATCGATGGCATCGGAGCGATGAAGCTCAAATCGATGTACGTAAAGAAAAACTAGCGTAGCGCCTCTTTCATCGCTGCCTCGATGACAGACGACTGAACCTGGCGATTGCCAAGGTGCTCCGCAAGTTGAACGAGACGCCACGAGGGATCGGTCGCGCCTCTCAGAGCTGGGAGCCCCTCAGTAGCAGGTTCGCCGAATTGGGTAGAAAGTGCGGAGCTGAATATCTTGAAGAGTGTCTCCTCACCGAGGGTCGCCGGGAGAGATACCTCTGAGGTCACTCGTCTGACTATGCCCTGCGCGAGATGAAGAACCGCTGCCGCTGGGGTGAAGTGATCGGGGGTCACAACTGGGATCACAACGGCTGGCATCACGAATCGATTGCCATCCAGGGTCGGAAGGTCAGCGGAGGGGCGGCCGGGGGCGTGAGCGGTAGAAGAAGATGCTGTGTTCATGGGGACTGGTTTACTAGGTGGAGCGGTACTAGTCAAAAAGCACCCACTATGGTGCATGGGTCTGGGCAATACTATGTGAAGTACTATCGATGTGGGGATTGGGGCCGCCATAGTTGCTCGGCAGCGGCAGCATAAAAACAAGTGCTGAGAAGCAGTTGCTGACGTTTAACGGCGAATCTGGTTGGGGCACTCGGATCGAGCCTATGGCTGGTACTCAATCCCAAGGTAATCTCGGAGCTCGGGAGTACGAGGGGTCTTAACGGAGAGGCGAATATTCATGGCGTGCGAGCTCGACACGTTCGGCATAATTCCGCGAAGGGTCAGTTGAGAGGAGGTCAGGTCTCGTACAGCGCCGGTGCCTGTTTTCACCTCCCGCCACTTATTCAAGGTATCACAGTAGCGCACATCTCTGCTCTCTTCGCATACGGCGATGCTCCAGGTCGTTTCAGCGTCGTTGCGCGTGCCGTTAAACGCGATTATATCGATCGGGGCATCAAGCGCCGCGTTCGAACTTCCCCGCACCACGTAACGGGAGAGAATGCTCGATGTCGGGTCGAATCGGTATGGTTCCCATGGCTCACTCTCGCTGGATACAAGACGGTAGTTGGAGTCTCTCAGGTCAAGGCGTGCCCCGGCTGGGCGATAGAGGGGATCACCGAAGAGTAGCCCTGAATGGATGTTCCCCGCGCTACTGACCGCCTCTCCAAGGGTCGAACCGCTCAATAGGAGGGAACGCAACCGTTTGTGGTTACTGAAAGCGAAACCACCGGTGAGGTAGTGACTTCCGCTTCCCCACCACGCGGTCGCGCCGAGGCGCTCTAAGAGTATCGTCGCCCACGTTCCGCTGGCCAGCGTGGTGTGCGGTTCCTTGAATGATGAGACCTGTTCTCCGAAGAGATTGGTTCCATCGCTACTCACCAATCGAAAATCATCGATCTCAACCCATCCACGGGTCGTCATCTGACTCCGCCACCGCATCGTGACGTGGTAGATAGATTCACCAACGGAGCGGTTGGTCCAGGTAAGTGGAATGCTCACATCCTGCCACTCGGCTCGCGTCTCAGAGAGATCAAGCGCCGCGGTGAGCGACGGAAGTTGGTGCCACGCCCCGAACGCTGAGCTTGGGGTGAACTCAAAGGTCATCGCGCCGCCGCCGGGATTTCTATTTCGCACCCTCATCTGGAGGGTCAAAGCGAGAGTTCCTGAGCTATCGGCGACCGGGGTCGTAACGAGTGGCGCCTCGCGCCACACATTAAGGGGAATGCGGGAGGCGCATTCAAATTCAGCACCGGTTGATGAGCGACACCGCGGAGACTCAACAACATCAGGGGCTCCGAGTCTGAGGTAGAAGTCGTTAGTCTGAGGGTCCGAGGAGGTGTTGATCATCTCGATCGGAACCGATTCAACCGAGCCATCTCCTGGACCGTCGAACCCGTTCGGCAAAAATCCGAGCGTGGTGACTGGCCAACTACGGACCTGTTGTCCCACGAGCCCTGGAGCACCCCCAAGGCAGCTCGAATTAATCTCTCGGAAGAAATCCAGAGAGGCGGCGCGACACGCGGCCCGCTCAGCCGCTGACGGAAGATCTTTGCACAGTGGAGTGCACGGTGCTGCGCTACGCCTCCACTTGAGCATCGTATTCCAGTCAGCATTGAAGGCGTTCTGGTTGTTCGGGTACGGGTTCGTTCCGAAGAAGAGTGAGAGACCAGGTACGAGAGCTGGAGATGATGAATCGGCGTTACCAGGAACCCGTCCCGCCGACTCGAAATCCACATCGCACGTATCGGACTGCCACGGACCTGTCCCGTCGAGATTGGCTTGACATGCTGCGCGCGGATTCTCTCCATATCGCATCGCGTATGAGATCGGATCCGCTTGCGTCGAGATCTTGCCACTGAGCCCGATCTGCTCACCTTCGATAGCGCGGTCGATGAGCCGTTTGGCGCTCTCAACGGTGAGTCCGTCGATCCGTCCCCAACTGGTGTGATACGGGCCCCATCGTCCGTCAGCGTGTGAGAAGAGGTCGAAGCTCATAAACGCGTCCAATGATGGCTCTTCGTGGTTAAAGGTGATACGAGTCGGCCACCCGCGAATGAATACGAGGTTGTCGATCTGGGTAATTTTCTGAAGCTCCGGCCCTGTGGCGTTCGCGCAGTTAATCGCGGGATTGGAGGTCGCCGCGATCGGACAGACGCAGCTCCTGAGAATGTGCGCTTTGGCGCCAGCATACTCCTCCATCGAAGCGTAGATCCCCGGCGATATGGGAGCTCCACAGATACGCGAAGCGGGCGCGCCACGCTGCGTCGCGTAGTACTCCGCGATCTCACGGGCGGAGGTGACGTTTGTATTGTAGATAATCAGGGTACGATCCGTGCGCGAGCGAAGCGCTCCGCTTCCACTGGTATCTTCAAGGGCAACTCCGCTTGGAAAATCGAGTAGCTTCGGCCTTCGATAGAACGTTAAGCTTTCAGTGCGCCGATAGCTCGGGGCGACGGTCGGGTCATAGTAGGAGAGGGTTGCGGAGATACTA
>JAIXPR010000286.1 GCA_027486155.1 Pseudomonadota bacterium
TAAGGGTTGATTCAAGAGCGGGGAGGAGCCCGTGCCGATTCCGATAGTGTGAATTTGAATGCCGAGATCCTTCGCGATGTGAGCGGCCTTGAGCGGGCTCACTTGGCCGGCGGTGTTGACGCCGTCGGTCATAAGGATGATCGCTTTTGATCCCTCCTTCACCTCTCGAAGTCGCTTTAACGCGAGTCCCAACCCATCTCCGATAGCGGTGCCATCACCGGCCATGCGTGGTTGGATGGAACGTACCAGTTCCTCTACGAGGCTCGTGTCGCTTGTGAGAGGACTCTGTAGGTACGCCGTGTTTCCGAATACAACGAGCGCTATGCGGTCTCGCGAACGGGAGCTCACATACTCCGCGACGGTTGCTTTCAGTCCCTCCATGCGGGTCGTTTGCCCGAGTGACGTCGGGAAATCGCGGGCGGACATACTGTTGGAGGCGTCAACGACGAGTACGATATTTCGACTCGCCTGATCCTGTTGGACGACCAGGATCTTTTGCGGGCGAGCGGCGGCGATAGAGAGGCAGGCTATGGCGGTGAAGATCAGCGAATTAAGGACTGGC
The DNA here is from genome assembly GCA_027486155.1 of Pseudomonadota bacterium. Lineage (GTDB taxonomy): Bacteria > Bdellovibrionota_C > UBA2361 > UBA2361 > OMII01 > OMII01. The sequence goes on from JAIXPR010000286.1 coordinate 563, forward strand.
TCGCGAAGCTTCTGTCGCGCGCTTCTCGGAAGCGCGGAGAGAAAGCTCGCGCTTGGGAACGAAACCGTTGATTTCGGCTCTCGTCGTAAAAAGCGAACGAGGAGGTAGAGAAGGGGAACGGCTAAGATCCAGGGATACGCGAACGTCATCGTGCCCTCACTTCGGAGCGGTATTCATCGATAAGGGTCACGAGTTCGGAGGCGAGATCGCGCGCGGCGGCGTCTCGCCGCGACGATGCGGGTTCGTATCCTATCTCCTCGAAGGAGGCCGCGGCGAGGATGATCCGTTTTAGGGATGGAGGGGTTTCCTCGCTCACCGAGGCGCGGAGCTCATCCCCGGTCAGTTCCAGCACGTTTCTTCCCGATATGTGAGAGACGAGCCGACGAGCGATGCGAGAGGCTCGCTCAAGGTTGACCTCGGCGCTAGCGGTCGTCGAGGCTCTCAGCTCAGTGATAAGTGTGTCGACGATCTTAGTATCTCCCTTGCTTGCGCGAGGGGCGTTTCGTCTCCAGGCTGCTGCCGCTATGAGTGCGAGTCCGACAACGATCGCCGCCCACACTGAGGGGCTCGGTACCCACGGCATGTAGGGTATCTCTGTTATATCGTACGGTGCAGGCATCGAGGTTTGCATGGTTTTATCGAGCTATCCTCCGCGTTCGTTCACGCATCAATCGGACGAGGGGGCGGATCACGCTATCGGAGATGACGATGTGGTCCGCTCGGCACGACTGCGCGGTGTCGCGAAGCCGCAACCGTTGCGCCTCAAGAGCCTCGCTCCACTTCTCTCGTACCATCTGACTGGAGGTATCAACGACCACCTGCTCCCCGGTCTCCGCGTCCGTGAAGGTGACGAGCCCGAGCGACTCGCCCTGCTTGAGTGGAGACTCAATCTGAACGAGGACCACGTCATGGATGGTGGAGAGCGTTCGGAGCTCGGTCTCAAAGGGAGGACAGAGGAAGTCTGACAGGACAAAGATGATACTCGGTTTTCGAAGGGTGAGGGAGATGTCTTGGAGCGCCGCGGCGAGATCGGTGTTCAGGTACTCCCCCTGCTCGTTCATGAGGGAGGCGAGGATCTGTTGCGTTCTTTTCGCACCGGATTTCGGATGCAGGTAGGTGAGTGGTTTCTCGGCAAAGAGCGAGAGGCCGATGAGGTCGTTGCCCCGTTGCGCCAGCGCCCCGATCGTCGCCACGAACTCAAGCGCTTTAGCGTAGCCGGAGCGTTGATCGAGAGCGCGCATCGAGGCGCTCATATCCACGGCCACGAGCACGCGAAGCTGACGGTCCTCCTCATAGGATTTCACGAACACCTTGCCGGTTCGAGCGGTCGCTTTCCAGTGGATGTGCTTTACGTCGTCCCCCGGCTGGTACTCTCGAATATCGGTGAAGACGAGCCCCGTTCCCCGAAACGCGGAGCGGTACTGTCCCATGAGGTCGCCGGTAACGAGCCTCCGCGAGCGCAGCTGTATCCTGCGCAGTTCAGCGGTTTTCGGAATCGTGAGCGGCGAGCCCGATGCGTTCATAGGTTGCGTCTGCCGAGTATCCGTTACGGAATAGTCACACTTGAGAGGAGGGTCTTGATGATCTGGTCGCTATCGATCCCGCGAGCCTCCGCCTCGAAGGTGACGAGGATTCGGTGACGAAGAACATCGGGTGCGACCTCCTTTACCTCATCCGGGGTAACAAAATGCTTCCCTTTGAGGAAGGCGAGCGCCCGAGCGCACACCCGCAGCGCGATGCTAGCGCGAGGGGATCCTCCCCACTCGATCATCCCTTTAAGACCGTAGGCATCCGCGTTACGGGTCGCGTGCACGAGGGAGACGATGTAGCGGTCGATCTTCGGATCGATGTAGACCTCATCACATTGAGCCCGGAGATCTCCAAGTTGGCTGAGTGGGAGGATCTTTGAGAGAGTTGTGTTGTTCGCCGCCTTGTTCGAGGCGAGGTCGATGATAGCGACCTCCTCATCGAAGGTTGGATAGCCGACCTTCACCTTCATAAGGAATCGATCTACCTGTGCCTCAGGAAGAGCGTACGTTCCCTCCTGCTCGAGTGGATTTTGGGTCGCGAGAACGAGGAAGGGGTGGGGGAGCTTGAAGGTCTCCTCTCCAATAGTCACCTCTCGCTCCTGCATCGCTTGAAGGAGCGCGGATTGCACCTTCGCCGGCGCTCGATTGATCTCGTCAGCGAGGAGGAGGTTTGTGAAGACCGGTCCCTTTCGGATCACGAAGTCACCGCTCTGGGGGCGGTACACCTCAGTTCCCACCACGTCCGATGGGAGGATATCGGGCGTGAATTGAACGCGGGTCATTTTGGCGTCGAGAACCTTGGTGAGCGCCATGAGGGTGCGGGTTTTGGCAAGGCCGGGAACACCTTCCAGGAGCACGTGCCCATCGGCGAGAAGGGCGATGAGGAGCCTATCGAGGAGTTTGTCCTGCCCGATAATCTCTCGGTGAAGCTCCCCCTTAATTCGGTGAAAAAGCTCGCTAAAGGAAGTTTCGTTCTGCATATCCATGATGTGGCCTCTCGTTGTTGAGGGGGTATTCCATGTCACTTAGTACGTTGTCGTACGAAGGGAGTCATCCTATCCTTACCCCGGGTTGTCGAGAGCTCTTGAGATAGTTCAGAGTGCTTCTCGCCAACGGTGTGACGAAGGTAGTTGTACTCGCTGGTAGTTGTACTCGTTTCACGACCGAACCAAAAGGTAGAAATGTCAGTGAAATCAGAGTGGTGCTGGCAAATCAAATTGGTGCTGGCATTTACGTCCGGTTCCGTTGTAGGTACAACGCCCCGCCCAGGCCTGGCGCTACGGCGTTTCTTTCGAAGGAGCTATCATGGGTATTAAGATCAATGAACCGATAGGAGCGGGTATCTGGGCGCCGTTCCTTATTCGTCTCGCCCTTGGGGCGTATTTCATCATGGCTGGTCTCGGTAAACTTGAGGTGCTGGCTGCCTTCATAGAGCAGGTCAAATCCTTCGGCATCCTTCCTCCTAACATCGCGGCCCTGTACGCAACCCTCTTGCCGTATGTCGAGGTCGCTATCGGGGGGATGATGATCCTTGGGCTCTGGACGACCCTCACTGGGTTACTCTCCGGATTTCTGTTGTTGACGTTCGTCTTCGCCTTTGGATTCTTTCCAGGTGGTCACGATATCTTCAACAAGGACCTTATTTTATGTGCAGCCGCGTGCTCGCTCCTCTTCAGTGGCCCAGGAGTGTATGCGCTCGATAACGTGCGTCGGGTCGGGCCGGCCCTCGCCGCCAAGTAAAGGAACTCAATGAACGGCAATATCGTCCCGTGGCGTTGGAAGAAGCGAAAGGTTCCCGTTGGTGGGGCCCAGGACGCCGTGTCGAATCTTCAACGACAGGTGAACCGCCTCTTTAATGAGGTCGTAACCGGCTCGACGATTCTGCCAGACTTCGTCTCTGAGCCGCTCGCCCAACTTGGGGAGCGACTGACAACCTTCGCCCCGAACGTCAACGTGCGAAAATCTGAGGGCGCTGTGATCATTGCCGTGGAGCTCCCCGGCATGGATGAGCGTGACGTCGAGATATCCCTTACTACAGATGGTGTCGCGATTAGAGGCGAGCGTAAACCTGACGCGGACGCGCTCGAGGCGAGAGAGTGGAATTATAACGAATCGGCGTACGGACCCTTTGAGAGGATCGTTCCCCTTACAGGGCTTCGTATTCAAGAGGATAAGGTCGACGCGACGGCGTCGAAGGGGATTGTTACGATTACGCTGCCGTTGCAGGGAGAGACAGAGGCGCCGGTAAGGAAAGTGGAGATACGACGTTCCTAGGGGGCGTCTACCTGTGAGCGCATCGATGTGATACATTTCCATCGTGGTTTGGATCTATCTTGTTCTCATATTCTGTGTTGGATGGAGCCTCACGAGTAGGCTGAGAGATGCGATGGAGAGAGGGGGGGGGCAACCCATCGCCACGCATATCCTATTCTCGATACCGCTCGCGTGGTGTGCCGGCTACACATCGGTCATTACCGCGACATGGATCGTCATGCAGGGTTTGACTTTGTTCTCGAAACTTGCGCCATCGCTTGAGGTCGTGTCCTGGTGCACGCTCGCGGCACTCGGGGCGGTTGTCTGGCGAGGGAGGAAAGAACACCGCGTTGCGTCACCTGCTCTCGGCGCCCAGCGAATCTCAGCGCCTCTCGGGTGTCTTGTATGTGCCATCTGGTTGGTAGCGATCGGGATGACATTTGGCACTACCAAGGTAGACGACGGAAGGATTACGGCCCCGCAGATTTTAAGGGGCGACCTATTTTCCCACGTCACCCTCATCAGATCGTTCTCCTTCGGATACAACTTCCCAACTGAATATCCATTCCAGCAAGGCGAGGGAATTCGTTACCATTTCCTGTTTTATTTTGGAGGAGGGCTTTTGGAGGCCCTCGGCGCATCCTTGTCCATGGCGATCAACCTTCCGTCGGCCCTCGGCTTGGTCAGTTTCCTGTCGTTGGTCGCCCTTATGGCA
>JAIXPR010000177.1 GCA_027486155.1 Pseudomonadota bacterium
ACAAGGGACTCGATCACGCTTCCACGCTCAAGTCGATCAGGCTGGTGCTGTCCATCAGCAGCCATGTCACAGATAACATCGGCGCACATGTCGAGAAGATCTTTATAATCATCGCTTTGCCTCTCAGCAGCCAGGGCTCCGAGGCGAGCGAGGAAGTTCATCGCTGGAGCGCGGGAGGGCGTAGCTTCATAGACCTTTCCACCGAAAAGTCTCGCGACCTTCTCGAATCCGCACGGCTGGCCGGTCATACCCTTATCGAAGATGAAGGTGATCGGCTGTCGTTCAACGACTCTGCCATCAGAGAGGGTGGAGTAGTGCCCACGATTGAGCATCGTAATCAGGTAGCACATCAGGTAGCTCTTACCAGCTCCCGATACTCCGCTAATGAGAACGTTGGGCGCGATATTCGAGTCGTAGAAGTCGAACCCGATGAGCTCTCGGTTCCAGAGCGAGGGGAGAAGGAATTGCGCTCCTGAGCTTCCGCGCCAGTTGCCCCACAACGGGAAGAGTCGTACCGCGCGAGATGACTGCATCACGGTCGTCCAGCCGGCGCCATCGGTCGCCGGATCATACGCCCCTGGGAGGGAGTTGATCATGACCGCCATATCCGAGATCTCATGCACCATTCCTCGAGCGCCATTCAACTGCGGAAAGGTCGCGACGGCCTCAGACGTAGCTCGAATCGCCTCATCCTCTGTCTGGCAGATGAACGTTTGGTGCACACCGACCCGCACGATCTGCTCCCGCGCGCTGTAGAGCTCCTGTCGAGCGTTACGAATAGCTGAGATCTGGTGGAGCACCTTTTGGTTAGATCGTCCGCCGGGTGCCCGTTCACGCATTCCCAAGAGGGAATCGAGCTTATCGAGGCGCTCGAGTTGCTTCTCTTTTGGATCCTTTGAGAAGGTCACGCTTAAAATATTCTCATACGGTGTAGATTGGAGCGGCGCAATCATCAAAGGCATGCAGCTCTTTGGGGGCTTCACCATGGAGACAGATCGATAGATCCGACCATCCTTCTTGATGATACCATCCGTTGGATGTTCGACATGTGTCTCTGAGATCTGATTCGCTAACAGATCCTCGCGATCGTATTCCGGCACAGGGATAGACGTGCCACGTCCTCTCCGATGCTTGCCGGGCTTTACGCTTCGACGGTTGAGAAGGGGGTAGAGGAGATTGATCAGCTTCTGACCATCCATCTTACGAGGATAGAACCCGAGGTCGGCGAGCTTCGCCGAAGTTCCGTCCATGATGCCCTTAAAGCGGTTCGCGAAGGTAAGATACTCGGCGTGGCGTTGGTCGGCGCTCAAACCAACGGCACCGTACATGAACATCTTCATCGCTCTGGCGAGCTGCGCGGCCAAACCCTTACCTTCCCAAGGTGGATCGAAGCGGAAGCACGCGAAGAGCCGGAGTCGACGCGGACGTCGGTGAAGGGAGCGAGATTGAGAGGCCATTCGTATCGAACGCACCCATCGCTTCGTCATCCATCCAGCCGCACCAGTCAGTGGATATGAGTAGAGGCTACTACGCAGGAGGTCCTCGACATCAAAGGTTGTCACCCAACAAAATTGCGCTGACATCGTATGTTCGAAGGAGTCGAGCATCTCTTGAACCCTTTCGGCCATCTGGAAGGCGTCTGCATCCGACACCGTCGTGATCCACTTAGGTTGAAGCTCCAAGATCGACCAGAGAGAAGCGTCAGTGTGGATAAAGATCTCGTTCTCCTCGTCGTACCGAGCGAACGGAAGGAGCTTGTTGAAAAGCTCTTCATCCTGGAACAACCTATTTCGCGTTAACCTATTAATGCTCATGAAACCTATTCATTAAATAAGGTCGGCTCTAACGCGGTTCGCACAAGAAACCGTACCTCTTTGTTTTCGTGATCGACGACAACCTTAATTCCCGCTTTACCCTCTATAGTCCGCGCGAGCTCGTCGATTGTTCCAAGGTTTTGGAAAGAAAACTTATCTTTAGCTAGAGATGGGCTCGTATACGAGGAATACCTAGCCATAGAGGCCAGTACTTTACATGTCTCCTCAAGGGTGGCGTTCTTCAGGGAGAGTTCATACACGGGCCGGAGCGGTGGTGTCTCATACGAGGATTGAGTATCTCCACCATCTCGGGACGGAAGCACCTCGGGAGGATGGACCCACCGGGTGCGAGCATATACCGGCTCCGCTCCCGCGGCCCGGTACGAGGGCATGAAGACAGTTCGTCCACGTTTAGTGGTAGGCTCGTAGGGCTTCACGTCGCTGGTAGAGCATCCGACCGACACGCCACACAGGAGTAACCCTAAGATGAACTGCGAGAACTTAATCACCGTAAATCCTCCGGACTGACATAGCCGACAGCCGACGCGTTGCCGCCGGTCGTACTACCCAGCTGAGCCTCTAGCTCAAACGCGTCCTGAAGCGCCCAGGATTCCTTCTTCACCTTCAGGTAGTAGTAGTGCGCTGGAACGAGATCACCGTGCGAATTGAGGTGGTCTGGCACCCACATGAGACGGACCACAGCTGGCTGCATGACGGGATTTTGCGGCTGCGCTGGCAGCGCGCGCTGGTATGTTCCCATCTGCTCAAGAGCGGCGCGAGCCTTGTCACCCTTGCCGCCACCGCTGCTGTCGTTCAGGGCGGCATCATTCTTCTCTCCGAAGTAGGCTACCTCTGACGGTGTCTCATAGAAGGGATTCAACACATGCGTCATGCTCGAGCATCCCGTGAGGAGCGTTCCGAGCAGTGGGATTATCGCGAGTCGTACAACTTTCATAACACTCACCTTAGTCTAAAGACGTAAAAACTACCGCTGGATCTTCCTCATCGAGCTGCTCAAGGAGCTCAGGAATCGCGATTGATTGCGAGAACACCGCCGTCGCCTCGCGTCCTGAGAGCACCTGCACTACAGGAACGAGTTGCGCAAGACGGTCACGAATGATCTGCTGCCACTCAGTAGCCGCCGACGATAGGGCGACACCACCGGCGTACGCTGGCACGTCGTTGGCGTTTACACTGCTTTGCGTGTTTCCGTTGGCGAACGTACGGTTCTGGACGTTGGCCGCGGCGATGCCCTGGCCAAGTCCAGCGAGACCGCCCGCCATACCGGCGCCGACGATCGCCTTACCGATCGGGTCGATAAGCACACCCTCCATGCCTCGGATACCATCTTCTCCCACTATCCATCCATCGATCGGAAACTCCTTTCGCTTACCGTTTGGGAGCCGTAAAGAAAGTCGGGTTAGTCGGAAAAGAACTCGGGCATCGGTTAGAGACCCCTGGGCCGCCGCGATAATACGAGCTTCTCCGAGAGGTACGCTATTTCCATCCGGGCCCATGACGTCACTGACGAGCTTAAGCACAACAGGGTAGGGAGTTCCATCAGTTGGAGCGTTCACACCCGCCAGGAGCTTCACCCG
>JAIXPR010000292.1 GCA_027486155.1 Pseudomonadota bacterium
CCTGGGTAAAGAAGGTCGAGATGTCATCCTGCGAGGGTGAGTTCCTTCCCAAGTTCGGGTGTTTCGTGCTCTCCATCGAGGAGCGAAAGCCTCGGTTCATGGCTCTGGTGGACAATGAGCGATGGATTATCGGCGCCGATGGATCGCTCATCATTCCGGCAAACGGTAATGCTCCCGGGATGACCGACGAGATATTGCGTGCGCTCGTGCCCTTGTATGGGCTCGCTTCCCGAGTTGCGACCCCAGAAAAATCTCAAGCTCAGCTCGATCTAGCGCAACGGGCGATTACCGTTCTTGAGCGCTCGGTTGAGCTTCCGGTTGAGTCGATAACGTTTGAGGGGAAGGGGGATATCTCGGTTGATTTCGATAAGCTCCCGTTCCCGGTGGTGTTCGGTTCCTCGGTGTCCGACTCCTCGGCTGTGATTGAGGATCAGGGGCGTCGCTTGAAAGCGCTCCTTACGCAGCTGAAGGATCGTATCCCGGAGATTGAAAAGGTTGATCTCGCGTTTTCGAAGGTTGGGATTGTGAAGTTTAAGGCGCCCCCGCCCGAAGAAAAATGATTGCTAATTCTAGCTTGAAACTATTCCAGTTTTAAGTTACTTAAATCCAGTTGAGGTTTCTTCAAACTCCGTTACGTTGTTTGGTCCTCGTACGAAAAACTGAGTCAGTCCAGGTTATTTAACCTTTATTTCTTAGAGCGGTCTCATGCCAACCCCTTCCTCTCTAATCGCAGGTCTCGACATCGGGACATCCAGCATCAAGGTCGTTGTAGGAGAGCGTAAGGCGGACGGACGTATAGACGTTATCGGTGTGGGAACGAGCCCCTCGCGAGGTCTGCGCAAGGGCGTCGTGGTCAACATCGAGGGTACGGTGAACGCCATCAGTAAAGCTGTGGCCCAGGCGGAGACGATGGCGGGGTGTGAGATAAGCACCGTGTACGCGACGATCTCAGGCAGCCATCTCCGTTCACAGAACAGCCACGGCGTGGTTGGTGTCAAAGCCAAAGAGGTGTCGGCGCTCGATATTGAGCGGGTCGTTGAGGCCGCGAAGGCCGTGGCGGTTCCGATGGATCGGGAGATCCTCCACGTCATCCCACAAGAGTTTGTTATCGACGAGCAGGATGGCGTTAAGGACCCAATAGGCATCTCAGGGGTACGGCTTGAGGCTCGTGTTCACATCATTACGGGTGCCATCGCGAGCGCCCAAAATATCGTTAAGTGCGCTAATCGGTGTGGTCTCGCCGTTCAAGACATCGTGGCGGCGCCCCTCGCATCCGCTCGCGCGGTACTCTCAGAGGAGGAGCAGGAGCTGGGCGTGTGCTTGCTCGATATCGGTGGTGGTACCTGCAGCATCTCGGTGTTCCACGGCGGGGCGGTTAAGTTTACGACCGTATTGGCCGTAGGTGGAAATCACATCACGAACGACATCGCGGCTGGCCTTCGCACCCCACTCGCGGCCGCAGAGAAGATTAAATGCGAGTACGGATCGGCCGTAACGGCGGGTGTTCGTAAGGACGACACCCTTGAGGTTCCCTCGACCGGTGGTCGTGCCGCTCGCGTGCTCTCGAAATTCGTGCTCGCCGAGATCATCGAGCCGCGGGTGTCTGAGATGTTCGCCTTGATCCAGCGAGAGCTGCAGAAGTCTGGGTGTCTCGACATGCTCACGAGCGGTTTCGTTGTTACGGGTGGTAGCGCGAATCTTCCGGGGATCGCGCAGGTCGCTGAGCATGTATTCAATCTCCCAGTTCGTGTCGCTTCGCCTGAGGGCGTTGGTGGTTTGACCGACCTTGTCAAGGGCCCTGAGTCCGCGGCTGCCGTTGGACTCGTTTTGCATGGGGCCGCTCATACAGGAACCGCTCGGGCCGTCTCTGGAAGGGGGGCCGTGTCTCGGACGGTGCGCCGAGTGGTTGGTTGGTTTACGGAGCATTTTTAGTTGAAATTTTGGGGTGCATCCCGTGGTCCTTCTGGGGGTTAGCAGGTATCCTCCTGAAGAGAAAACGGCGCGTCTCTCGCGCACCTGTCGAGGTGCGCAGGTTGCCCTGAAAAACCGTTTCTAAAGAATGAAAACACGTTTGGTAAGTCTTTACTTTTTGTGTCAATGGGGAATAATGGGCCGGCTTGCGTTGAGATTCGAGGAGCAGCGTGGCGGACTGGGAGCAGATCGATTTTGATTTTCAAGGTAGTGCAGAGGGGAAAGGCATGAACGATATAACCGGCAACAACAATGCAGTGATCAAGGTTTTCGGAATCGGTGGCGGCGGATTGAACGCTGTCAACAACATGATCCGAAGTGGCCTCACTGGTGTAGAGTTCTACGCCGCTAACACAGATTCTCAGGCGCTTGCTTCGTCCCTTCCGAAGAACAAGATTCGCCTTGGCGACGATATTACAAAAGGTCTTGGTGCTGGAGCTGATCCAGAGGTTGGTCGCGCTGCCGCTCGTGAGAGCGTTGAGGCAATCCGTGAAGCGCTTCACGGCGCTGACATGGTGTTCATTACCGCCGGAATGGGTGGTGGAACTGGAACCTACGGCGCGGCGGTTGTCGCTGAGGTAGCAAAGAGCCTCGGATGTCTTACCGTAGGTGTTGTTACGAAGCCTTTCCTCTTCGAAGGAAAGCGACGTATGCGTAACGCTGACCGTGGTATCGAGGAGCTTCGCAAGCACGCTGACACGCTCATCACGATCCCAAATCAACGACTCCTCTCGATCGCTGGTCGTAACACATCGCTCCTCGACACCTTCCGCAAGGCTGACGATGTTCTCTACCAAGCAGTTAAGGGAATAAGCGACCTCATCATCTGTGAGGGACTTGTTAACGTAGACTTCGCTGACGTTCGCGCCGTTATGTCCGAGATGGGCATGGCGATGATGGGAACCGGCGAGGCGAGCGGCGACAATCGCGCGGTTGAGGCAGCTGAGAAAGCTATCTCAAGCCCACTCCTTGAGGACATCTCGATCCACGGCGCTCGTGGAGTTCTGATCAACGTTACCGCTTCTCCTGATGTTACCCTTCAAGAGGTTAACGAGGCTGCTGAGCTTATTCACTCAGAGGCACACGAGGACGCGAACATCATCTGGGGAATGGTTATTGACCCGAACACAGAGGATAAGGTTCGCGTTACCGTTATCGCCACCGGGTTCGGTAGTGATTCAGTAGCTGA
>JAIXPR010000144.1 GCA_027486155.1 Pseudomonadota bacterium
CACATTCACCCCAAAAATCATGGAGACCAGAGACTCCAGTATGGTGCCGAACGCGATCGTTGTAATGAAGGGAAGGAGCGCGCTCGCTCTCATAAAGGGAAGGATGAATATGCCAAGGGTGATCACTCCGAGAACTACCATAGAGATGGTGGAGTAGAGCGCCGAGGGAAGGAATCCCAGCTCAAGCTGACCGAAAAAGAATAAAAAGGTGTAGGCGCCCACCATCATGATGTGGCCGTGCGCGAAGTTTAGGATTCTCAACAATCCGTACGTGAGAGCTAATCCCGCGCTCACCAAGGCATAAATACTTCCCGTTATGATGGAGTTCATCAGGAGTTGAGGAAGGATTGAGAGCATGGCGGGAGTATAGCGGAGACATGGAAGGGTGTCATTGAGGGAGTTTCCCCCGCGAGTACGTCAAAGAGCTTGCCCAACTGTGGTTAGTGCGAAGCGTAATGTCTGAATATATCCTGGGGAATGGCGATAAATCCCTCTGAAGGTAATTCCTCAAGTTTCGCAAGCGCCCCCATGAAGGAGCTGTACTGTTCGAGAGGAACAACGCTTCCATCGCGTTGTAACACTTTAATAGCCGATTTGAGATCTTTTTTCAGGTTTACTGGCGCAGGACTTGCCTCCCAATAGAAGTAGGCTGGATCGAGGGATGAGGTCTCTACCATCTTTCTAAGGAGCTCTCGATTCTCCTCTCGTAGCTCAAAATGTCGGAACGGCTGGCGGCGAAGTACCCGCTGCGAGAGCTCTCGCAGAGTTGGGTCCTTGCTGCGTGTCCATTGCGTGACATGGTACTCCCACCACGGCTCAATCATATCGAGGATTGTATCGCACGATAGCTCGAATCCGCTGTTGGCGCGCAGAACGTTGTTCATGACGTCATCGCAAAATTCTAATTGGCCCTTGGCGTGTAATTCTCTCGCGCGTTGCCCGATCCTCTCATGCATCATTTCCCCGATACGGCAGGTGGGGTGACGGTACACGTTGCGGTAGAGGTTTGCTCGTGAGGTGAAGAACGGCTCAAGGGCTGGAACCCCATTCTCCTTGATTACAAACTCTCCCTCTTTCGAGATAGTGAGATATTTCCTTATAACGGCGAGGTCGTAATGACCGTAGAGCACGCCGGTGAAGATGCCGTCACGACGTACCCAGTCTCCCCGATCGGTGTTCCATCCGCCCGCCGTGATGATCTGCCAGGTCCACTTGGGAACTGAGGGGTCCTCCGCCACGACTTTGTCGAGCATGATCGCTCCCTCGGCGCCGAGACATCGCTCCAACGCCGACCTGAACCCAGGGTCGTGTTTGATAATCGAGTGTGACATCGCTTCGTGTGCGTCCTTTTGGCTCGGGAACCAGACCCTGTGCGCTACATGAGAACCTGGGGCGATATGTCCGATGTCGTGCGTCATCGCGAAGGCGACAACCACAGGTCCCCAGGTCTCAATCTCCCGCTTCACGTGTGGTGTAGCGTTGTAGCTAATATTTTCAAGGATATCGGCGGTAAGACACGCTGAGCCAACCACATGGCCGAAGCGAGGTTGAAGCGCGTCAGGATAGACCCAGGATGCCGCCGAGAGTTGGCTTATCTTCTTCATTCTCTGGATAGCGGGAGTATCGAGCAGATCCATGATCGGGCGATGGAGCGGATTCGCTCGATTCAGGTCGATACCATGAAGAGGATCTGTCGCGGAGCGGATCAGACGAACTGAGTCCTGTTTGCCGGCGAACTCTAAGTATCTCTGACGAGCGAGGTACTGTTCCTGCTCAACGGCGGCGGAAATTCCAAAAACAGAGAGTCCTCCTACTGAGGTAGAATGGGAAGCGGAGTGGAGTGGTGTGGTGGTCGCATTCATGTTGTCCCTACAGTAATTCGCGGGCGGGCAAAGGTTTAATCAGCTCAAGCGTGGAGGCGAGAAATGAGCGAGGCGAGTTTAGTTGACCAAATAGCGTTTGTGAAGTGTGGCTTAATCGTTGGTTCGAGGGCTGAACTGCGTCCAAGGAGGGGAATCTGGTTCTAACCTGTTCGCCTTATGGGACATTTGCGCCCTTGCGGATGAATAGGTAGGGAATGGTATAATGTGGATTCTTGGGCCTTTCCATCTCAGAGGTATCTCTATGCTCACTCGAACTCTCCTTACTCTCGTCTGTGTAACCGGTTTTATGGCCTGCTCCCCTGGGGCGACGGCGTCACCCGACAAGGCATCGTGTGGACATGAATGCACATGCCCTTCTTCGAGCTGCTCTTGTGAAGGGTGCAACAGCCATAAGGGTGGAGAGGGTTGCACCTGTGGTGATGCGCACGGGGCTTCCAAGTCGGCAGCGGCCGGACATTCCTGCGGCAATCACTAGGCTCAGCGTCTCGCTCGGGCTCTGAGACGATTTACCGATGCCCCCCTCTCTGGGGATTCGTTGCGTTGGCGAGCGAGCTAATCATATCTGGGGAGAGTCGGGCTGCCATGCTGTATTCAGAGCCGTCCCGCGTGTAGATCACCTCAAGATGGTCATCCTCAATATTAGCTGTCGCTCGCGGAAGATCGGCCTCTTCAGTTATCGATGTGCCATTAACCTCCATGAGCGTATCGCCTGGCCGCAGACCAAGCGAGGTGAGAAAACTTCCCCGCCCAAGAGATTGCACTACTAAGCCAGGACCCTCGTTAGTGCGAGTCGGTTTAGCTACCGCGCCGCCCTCGCCGAGCCACGCTTCAGTGGAAGTGGATAAAGACCGGAGCCCCTTGGCATCTAGAAGCTGCGATGGATCGTTGGGAGACCGGCGCGACGTAAGATTAGCAGATGTCGTTGGTGGCGATGCGGTTCTGTGAAGACAGCTCTTTGATTGCTGTTGGGTCGTAGTATCAAGGAGCACGGCGCATTTGCGGTCTACCGTGAGTATTTGCCACCTACGGGCGACTCTGTCGCCAATGTTGTAGAGGCTCGTGTCCCCACCTATCGATATGAGCGCCCAGGACTCACGCCCCTCGAGACCGACTCCTACCAGCTCGGGTACGTGCTCAGCGTGAGCGCTTATTGCAGATATCCACACCATCACCGTAAGGATACCAGCCTTAAGAGGTGTGCCGCGCAGAAGCTTTGGAAAGGCATTTACTATCATCACCACACCGCCACGCTTAGCTACTTGCTGAGGCGGACGAATCGAAGCTTGAGTCGTCAGACGAGAATGACGAGGTCGACGAGTACGATGATGACGAGGACATCGATGAGGACGAACTCGAAGAGGATAGAGAAGATGAAGACGATGAAGAAGATGACGACGATGAAGATGATGAAGAGGCTGAGGAAGTTGAGGAAGCTGAGGAGGTCGAACCACCACTGGAAGGATTGCCAGGTTTCCTGGTCGGCTTCGGAGTTGGTTTTCGCTTAGGCGGTGCGGATGCGCAGCTCTTGGCTGTCTTGATGGGATAGGCGAGTTTGGGTGGGTTCGTATAGTCGAAGTTCCACGCTGAATGGCACGACGCCGTCAGTCGAAATTTGCCCTCGGACCACCCGGAGAGGCATTTGCAGGTAGGATTGTGCTTGTCGCCTTTGCCTCGCCCTTTGAGAGTGCACTTGATGTTTTTAGGGCACTCTACTGCTCGGCTCTGGAGCGAGGTTTTGCCCCCCTTCTCCGCGAACTCAAAGACGCACGCGCAGACGTCGTTCTCCGCAGAGCAGTTGAGAGATGTCAGACATTGCAAAGTGAGCGCACTAATAAGAGCGATAAACGTGCTGCGACGTAATTTCATGATTCCCCTTCCCTCAGACCTCGGCTCTCCGCCACCTGGATGGCAGGGCCGTCTTTAACCTTAGAAGGGTCGGTGTGGAGTGAGACGAACTTAAGGGTATGGGGCCCCTTTGTGCGTTCAGCGTGAGTCTCTGAGGTGGATAGCTGTGTGAGCTAAGCTAGCTGATCAAGCTACTTGGCTACCATTCATAGGATGAGGAACGAGCGTTTATGCTCCTGACGGGTCCCGATAGCGAGTGGCATGATTCGCTTGAGAGCGGTAATCCGTTTTTATGATTGGGCCTCGGTCCAGGTCTTTCCACTTCCCGCGTCAACTTTGAGGGGCACTGAGAGCTGCATCACGCTCTCCATCGCCTCTTGGACCGACCTCATAAGCTTCTCGTTCTCAGCCGCGCCTTGGTCCACCGCTTCGATAAGGAGTTCGTCGTGTATCTGAAGGATAAGCCTTGCGTCCATTCCGGATGAACGGAGCATCGAGTCAACTTTGATCATCGCGAGCTTGATGATATCCGCCGCGGAGCCTTGAAGTGGGGCGTTGATCGCCGCTCGCATCGCGAAGCCGGAGTCTCGTCCGCTGGTGTCGATGGCGCTGATTACTCGCTTTCTTCCGAAGATCGTTTGTACCTCGCCGTTCGACATCGCCGCGTCTTCAAGCTTCGCGAAGTATTCCTTCACTCGTGGATAGCGGGCGAAATAGTTGTTTATGTAACTGGTCGCTTGGTGAACGGGGATGCCGAGTTCCCGACTCAATCGGAAAGCTCCCATGCCATACACGATTCCGAAGTTAATCGTTTTACCGATTCGACGGATCTCATCTGAGACCTCATCAAAGGCGCCAAGGCCCATAATCTCTCGGGCGGTGTTAGCGTGAATGTCGGTTCCTTCGTTGAAGGCCGTGATCATGTTCTTATCGCCACTCAGATGGGCGAGGAGTCGCAGCTCGATCTGCGAGTAGTCAGCGGCGATGAAGATCTTGCCAGCTTCCGGCACGAACGCCGACCGGATCCGTCGTCCAGCCTCACTCTGCACCGGGATGTTCTGTAGATTCGGGTCGGAACTTGAGAGGCGACCAGTGCTCGTGACCGTTTGATTGAGTCGGGTGTGAACGCGACCGGTCTTAGGATTGATAACCTGCGCGAGGGCATCAGTGTAGGTCGACTTTAATTTGTGGAGTGAACGATACTCAAGGATGAGGGCCGGCAGAGGGTGAATCTCAGCGAGCTTCTCAAGCACGGATGAGTCCGTTGAGAATCCGGTCTTGGTCTTCTTGATTCCTTTGGTCGGAATACCGAGTTTTTCGAAAAATATATCAGCGAGTTGTTTTGTCGAGTTGATGTTGAACTCCTGTCCGGCGTGCGCGTAGATCTGTTTCTCGAGCTCCGCGAGTTGGATCGCGAATTCGGCTGACATGTTCGCGAGGGTCGTCGCGTCCACCTTCACTCCCTCGCGCTCCATTCGGGCGAGCACAGGCACGAGCGGGACCTCCAACTGTTCGAACACCTTGGTGAGTCCCTCCTCCTCAAGGCGGGGGCCTAGTATGCCTTTCAAGAGCCAAGCGTAGTGCGCGTCCTGACACGCGTACTGAGTCGCGGCTTCGATTGAGACTCCAGAGAAGTTTTCCGCTCCGTCCGTTACCTCGTCGTACTCGATGACCGGGAGACGCAAAAACTCTTCAGCGAGCACGGTGAGGTTAAAGCTTCGGCTGTCCGGATTAAGGAGGTAGGCCGCTACCATCGTGTCGAAGGCGACACCCTCTACACTGAGGCCGTTTATCTCAAGGATGCTGATGTCGTACTTGATGTTCTGACCACTCTTCTTGACGTCGGGATTGGCGAAGTGAAGCCTCGTGTTGTCTACGAAATCCTTCCAGGATACTTGACCAGCTCCGTTCTTGTGCCCGACCGGAATGTAGTACGCCGTCTTGTCGTCCCAGCAGATGGAGATGCCAACGATCTCAGCATTGTGAATCTCAAGAGCGGTTGTCTCAAGATCGAACGCGAACTCCTTTTGTTGGAGGAACTCCTCAAGCCACGCTGGAAAGTCAGCGGCGAGGATGGTTGTATAGGTAAAGTTCTCGCTCGCCTTCGGCCGAGCGGCCGCTCCCAAAACGTTTTTGAACTCCTTAAAGAGTGAGGTGAATTCGAACCGCTCGAAGAGCTCCCCGAGATGGGTCGCGTCGACCTCTCGTTTGGCGAGGAGGTGGCCGATGTCCTCTCCATCGCCTGAGACCTCCTGTAACGGAACGTTGCTATCCACCTCAACGAGTCTGCGAGAGAGGCGAAGCTGGTCAAGATTGGCTTCAATCGTCTCGGCGATCTTCTTGCGATTTCGAATCTCCGCGTCGGTTCTGATAGCCTCGATGTTAGAGATCACTCCCTCAACGTCACGGTATTTCACGATGAGTTGGGCCGCGGTCTTCGGTCCAACGCCGTCGACACCGGGTACGTTATCGGAGGTGTCTCCGGTTAGAGCGAGAACTTCGGTCACTTGGGTTGGTCCCACCCCGAATTTTTCAACCACCTCAGGCGCCTTATAGCGCTTGTCCTTCATCGTGTCCCAAATAGTGACGTGGTCGTTCACGAGTTGCATGAGGTCTTTGTCGCCTGAGACGATAACGACATCCTTCTTCTGAGCCACGAGCTTCGCGGTCAGGGTCGCGATGATGTCATCGGCCTCATATCCAGGGGCTTCAAGCACGGGGAGGCCTATCGCTTTGGAGAGCTCTCGGAAGTAGGGCATCTGTTGCACAAGCTCTGGTGGGCACTCGTCGCGATTCGCTTTGTATTCAGGGTAGAGATCGTTGCGAAATGTTTTGCGACCGGCATCGAAGATGATCGCGACCTGTGAAGAGTTCGCTGTGGCGATGGTCTTCAAAACCATCTTGAGGAAACCGAAGAGAGCGTTCGTTGGGAATCCGTCCTTAGTGCTCAACCGTTGAATCGCGTAGAAGGCGCGGAAGATGTAGCCAGATCCATCGATGAGGTAGGTGGTTTCGTGCGGTTGCGTCATGCACGGAGGTTACGAAG
>JAIXPR010000096.1 GCA_027486155.1 Pseudomonadota bacterium
AGCGGTACCGAGAGTCCCCATGACGATGAGATTCGCCAGGTAAAGAAATAAGCCAAGAGCGCATAGTCGGAGTACTATAGGTCTTGTCTGACGCGGGTCTGGTAGGAGTACAGCCGCAACAGAGAAAAGCGGTATAAGCGCCAGATACATCAGCTTCAGCGTAGTGGAGAATGAGTCGAGCGCCCCCTTTTCCTCAAAGATGAAGTGCAGGGGGCCATGCGACAGATCCAGGTTGCGATTTTTAATGAAGTTGTAGTGTACGAGCTGATTCTGCCAAAAAAGAGCCTCGATTCGCCTCAAAGAGATCGAGAGGTAATCACCTAGTCGATCGGGAATGAGCCGTACCGCGGTGAACGCCAACGTGCGAGAGGATTCCTCAAATTCGCTAATTGAGATCACAGGCCAGTCACGTTGGACGTGATGCATCTCCGGGGCATTTGGGTTCTTTGACGGAAGGATGTAGAGCTTGTCTGACGCCCATAAGAAACGCCCGGGCTGATAGATCTCGGGGGTTCGTTTTCGCTCAATAAACTCGATCGTTTGTGGTCGGCATATCCTGAGGTCCGTCTGTTCCTCACACAGACGTTGAAGCACGAAGGGGTAGTAGTTGAGAATAATCGCGCCGACGAAGGAGGCTTCCAGCCGCGTTCTTCCCTCGCCATAACTCCTGATCAGCGCCCTATCGATCCCGTGACTGGTCGCAAGGCACAGAAGCATGAGTGAGACCAGCATCGCGAATCCTCGCTCCCGCACTAACGACCATGCGAGGACGATAGAGAGGAATATTCCGAGAACGATAATGTTTGAGGTATGGTACGCGGAGAATATCCCCAGGATGGCGAGGTCGAGTAGACAACACCTCTTCGAGAGAGTGATACTTAAGACGAGGGCGAAGATCCCCAGCGTTACGGGTTCGCTCTCAATCATCATGCAGACAAGGGGGGTAAATGACGCGACAGCGATCGTTGTGAGGTAGAGCGAGAGAAACAAACCTCGGGCTCTCATTCGCAATGCGCCGGTTAGGACGGCGAAGAGGTGGGATAATCCGTAGCTTGCTACTAGTGAGTTGAAGATAACGACGCCCTCGTACCGAAAAAGCCGGGCGGGCCAGTAGTTCGCAAAAAGCGGCAGTACCGTCCCGTGCCACGGGATAAGACCAAATTTCCAACCGGTAAGGTGCGGGAGGCTGCCATCGATATAGCGAGCAGAGTCTTGGTCGAGGATCGGATTCTCGATGAGCACGAGTGTAACGGCGAAAAACAGCTCAAGAGCAACGAAGCAGAGGAGGAACCACTTTCCCAGTGAAAGTCCGACATATCGTCGATACCACGTCGCTATGGTCGATTCATGTAGAGCTCCCATGCCCATGGTGTTAATCCGCGTTAAAGAATTCCGTTACTTTATCCTCTATGGAATTTCGTAAAGAAGCTAAGTGCAGTGGATCAACGGTAGATGCCATGTGGTTAAGGTCGCCTGCTTTGGCTCCGCGGAGGAAGTCTGCGATCGAAATTGGTTGGATGAGGTTCTCAAATCCCGAGAGCCGATAGGATCGATGACCATTTGCCAGGAATATCACAGGTGTTCCAAGCGCGACACAGGGGAGGGCTACGTGTAGCCTGGATGTGATGACCAGCTTCGCTCGCTCATAGATGTCGAGGTAGTCGGACGCGACGGCGAGGCGGCGCTCAATGTTCCTGGAGAGTCGCAGGTGTGTCATGCACCGAGAGCTTGAGCGAATCGCCTTAGGGATCGAAAGCCACCTGTCAGGTCTAAAGGCGTTATGGGGAAGGGGACCGAAAGGATCGACAAACACAACGTGATCGGTTTTGGGGAGTCCGCGAGGCCGAATCGTGAGGGTCACGCAACCTGAGAAGAACGCTGGCACCGAGATCGCTTCGAGAGCCTTCGATGTTGCCTCGTCGCGGCACCCGATAGGGGCGTGGCGGGAGAAGTACTCAGAGTAGGTAGGATCGACGCATGACTTGGTAGAGCGGGGACCGAGAAGCCGGTCACATAACCACTCCATGGGGCGGGGAGTGGTTGCGGGACGGGCATGAAAAGCTACGAAGAGGGGGATAATGTTTTCGTGTGGTGGCCAGAAACGGGTGTCGTGCATGAACCAGCCGTTGATGATAACCCGGGTCCCTGGAGGGACCTGTGCTTTGGAGATCTTTTCCCGATCAATATAGGTATCAACCCGCGGCATGAGGCGGCACGCGGCGAGGCTCTGAATGTCGTCACCGAGGTTGTCGCCAAAAGGAGTTACTAAGAGACCAAAGGGCATGATGTTTTGGGGAACCTAAAAATATCTACGAAGTCCTGCCTTTTCTTTCGGGGAGCAAGCGTAGCTTTTTAAGGCTCACACATCAGCTGCTTGTCTGCAAGGCGAGAACGCCCGAGGACTTTAAGAGCTGAAAGTCGGTCTTTACTGGATCGGGGGACGATAGGTCGCATGAGGGGAGGTACACCACCTGCGAAAGCGGCGTATGGTAGCTTGGGGAGTATGTTTGGCGATTTGATAAAGGTGGCGGATTCCGTCCCTCCAAGGTCGTAGATGGGGAGGTCGATTCCTTTTGTCCCTTCTAAGGGTAACAGGAACCTCTCGTAGCGGTATTCCCGCTAGATGAGCCTGTACCAGCATCTCTGAGGCTAACTCCATCCCTGAGCTCTTAAGATTGAGTGTAAGGAATTCGTCCCTCCGAAAGGCGCGAATACCACAATTAAAGTCTCCGACGGGGATGCCGATCAGTAAACGTCCCACGGCCGTGATAACAGGAGTTCCGAGGTATCGATGCAAAAATGGCATGGCTCCGGGATGAATATTCCCCCGAAATCGGTTTCCTATCACCATGCCCGATCGAGCCCGCAAGTGTTCAATGAGCGCAAAGATATCGGAAAGATCATAACTTCCATCGCAGTCAGCGATGACGATGAACTCGCCCTCAGAAGCGGTCACACCGGCTCTGATAGCACATCCGTATCCCAGCTCGGGTACCTTCACGACGCGGGCTCCCGCATCCGCCGCGATGGCGTCCGATCCATCGGTGGATCCATTGTCCGCGACAAGGATCTCCCACGGTATGTTTAGATTGATAAGGGCCGCTGACGCTTCCGCGATACAATCGCCCAGCGTTCGTGCCTCGTTGAGGCACGGGAGAAGAACTGTGAGCTGTGGAGGATTTTGGTTACTCATAAGAGTGAACGCTAGGACCGCCTTGAGAGATTACCGCAAGGCCAAAGAGTCCATCGTGCGGCATGAATCTAGAAGATTCGAAGGGGAGCGACAATACGCAGTTTTTGGGCGGCGACTTCATTATGTGCAGTGCTCTTGCTCAGAGTTGGGTAC
>JAIXPR010000242.1 GCA_027486155.1 Pseudomonadota bacterium
CCAACGCGCCACCGCCGGCCGACAGCGCGAAGAGGGATGTTGCGGTAAAATCGGCACCTCCAAGATTATCTGGCGCGTTATAGCCAGCGGTAGTTCGCATCAGCGCTCCATTACCCTCAACGAACGGTCGGACGGAATCACCCTCATCACCAAAGGAGAGCTGCCCAGGCAATCGAATAGTCGTGTAATCTTTGTCTGGTTGGGAGTTCTGGCGTTGAGTAAATCTACCCGTGGCGATCGACTCTTGAGAGGCGAAGAGGGTGTTGGCGTTTACCGATTCGTTGATGATGCCGTTTACAAACTCAGCTATCTCTCCCGAATCTTGACGCACGGGGGCCTCGCCGTGCGCTGAGACACTACACAAGCACGCCATCGAGGCCACTATAACGGGAAGAAGTCGTCTCACTTTGTGACACATCTCACTCTGTTCTAATTCTCCAAGAATACAGGGCGAATAGTTGTAGTCAATCGGAGACGACCAAGGAGTCAAATGGACCTTCAGGAAGCGCCGCCCCGCAAGACACCTTCCACCGCCGCCAGAGCGGCTGAACGAGAGTTAGAGCGGCGCCAAAGCGACGTATCTCGGCGGGCGCCATCCCCCTCAAGAGGTATAGCGACAAAGGTTCCTCCCGGCTCATGCACTATCTCAACGAAGACCCGTACTCCATCCCGAGTAACAACCTCGGTCCTCTCCACGTAGCTTTCACCACCATCGGCTTCTCGATGCGCCGTGTCCGTCTCTAGCAACATCATCGCTTCACGCGCGCCATCAGCGGTGAAGGTCCGCTCTACATATCCGATATCTATCCCTGTTGTTTGAAAATCCTCGTTGGCTAGTATCCACGCGTGAAAAGGGATCGTCGTGGGGAGCCCCTCGATGGAATACAATCTCAAATACTGAAACGCGTTGAAGAGCGCCGCCTGCCTCGATTCACCCCTCACGATAACTTTACTGACAAGGGAATCATAAAAAGGAGGGATAGAATCACCTACCCTGTATCCATTGTCCTCTCGAACGAAGGAGCTCTCTCCGCGTCGCCACTCGGTGATGGTGCCGAGCGCGGGACGAAAGCCCTCAAACACATCTTCCGCGTTAATACGCAACTCAATCGCGTGTCCGTTACAAGGAATATCGCTCTGCCGCATCGGAAGCTTCTCTCCCATCGCGACCCGGAGCTGTAATTGAACGAGGTCTGTTCCCGTTACTATCTCCGTAATCGGGTGCTCGACCTGGATGCGCGTGTTGATCTCAAGGAAGTAGAAATCGCGATCCGATACTAAAAACTCCGCTGTCCCAGCGTTGTAGTAACCGACCGTTTTCGCCGCTGTGATAGCCGCCTGATGAATCTTCTCGCGCACATCATCATCAAGAAAGGGCGCTGGCGCCTCCTCGACAAGCTTTTGGTGTCGACGCTGCGCGGAGCAATCTCGAGTTCCGAAGTGCACAACATTCCCATGCTGGTCGCCGAAAAGTTGTACCTCTACATGCCGGGGCCCTTCGATAAACTTTTCACAGTAAACCTCTGGGCTCCCAAAGTTCTTCTGAGCCTCGGCACGCGCCCGTTCAAGAGACTCCCGCATCTCTTCAGCCGCTCGAACGATGCGCATTCCTCGCCCGCCGCCACCAGCGGCGGCTTTGATGATGACTGGAAACCCTATGCGGATGGCCGCCACGACAAGAGCTTCATCGCTTTCAGCCCCCTCACTTCCCGGTGTTATGGGAACTCCAGCAGCTGAAACGGTGCGTCGCGCTGTCGTCTTGACGCCAAGAGCTCGGATACTCTCAGGTGATGGCCCAACAAAGATAAGGCCCGCGCCTATAACCGCGTCGGCGAAGTCAGCGTTCTCTGAGAGAAAGCCATATCCTGGGTGAATGGCCTGACAACCGCTCGCTCGGGCCGCCTCGATGATCTTTGACTGATTGAGGTACGATTCCGCCGCGGTCTGACCTCCAATCCGCACCACCTCGGACGCCTCTTGAGCGGCGAGGGATGCGGCGTCTACCTCGGACACGGCCAAAACAGACTCGATGCCCATCTCAGAGCACGCTTTTATGACACGACGCGCTATTTCGCCCCTATTTGCTATGAGAAGTTTAGTGATTTTAGTATGGTTCCGCATGTTGACCGTAGTTTTTGAGGCTAATTCTCTATGAGCGATTCTACAAACAACCCCAACCACCACAAGGTAATCATTCTCGGGTCTGGACCCGCTGGTCTTACGGCCGCTATCTACACCGCCCGCGCCAGCCTTAACCCCCTTCTCATCCACGGTCCCCTCGCAGGCGGGCAGTTAACGACCACTACCGATGTTGAGAACTTCCCGGGCTTCCCCGAAGGCATTATGGGACCAGAGCTCATGCAACTCATGGAGAAGCAAGCGGTACGGTTTGGAACTACGATAGCAGTCGATACCATCGTCAAGGCGGATGTGACCCAACGTCCTATTCAGCTCGTGGGGCAGTCGGGCACCTACACCTGCGACTCCCTGATCATCTCAACAGGAGCCGCTCCTAAGTATATCGGCGCTCAGAACGAGCGAGAGCTTCTTGGATACGGCGTTTCGACGTGCGCGACCTGTGACGGCGCTTTCTTCCGAAACAAGATTATTACCGTCGTCGGCGGTGGAGACTCGGCCTGCGAGGAAGCATCGTTCCTCACCCGATTCGCCAGCAAGCTCTACCTTATCCACCGACGAGACTCTCTTCGCGCCTCCAAGATCATGCAGGACCGCGTTCTCTCGAATCCAAAGATCGAGGTTTTGTGGAACAAGGGGGTCGTTGCTGTTGAAGGCTCGAAGAAGGATGGCGTGACCGCTCTTGTCCTTGAGGATACGAAGACGAAGGAGCGCTCTACGCTTCCAGCAGACGCCCTCTTCGTAGCCATCGGACATACCCCCAACTCTCACCTCTTCAAAGGTCAGCTTGAGATGGATGAGAACGGGTATCTCCTTCACAAAGCAGATTCCCCAGAGACCAACGTACCGGGCGTCTTTGTAAGTGGCGACGTACAGGACCACGTCTTTAGACAAGCTATCACTGCAGCCGGTTCAGGTTGTCAGGCAGCTATCGGCGCAGAGCGGTACCTGGAGAGTCTTCACGAGTAGCTCACCGTTCGCCGTAAGATGACCGCTTCAACAGGGGATGGTGCCATGACGGCCCATCCCCTTTTTGCTGTCTGAAAGTAAAAATATTTTAATGAGTTAGCGTCAGAATTTTTCCACAGAGGCGGCACTTATCCACACCTACTGTGGATAACTCTCTACCGGACAAAACCCTATCAGATTTAATTGCCTATACTAGTTATCCACAGCTCTTCCACATTTCTGTGGAAAACCTGTTATCACCTGTGAAGAATCTGTTGAGAAGCGGGCTCGAGGTTAGTGTATCTAACCCCCTGACGGTAGATGGAGATAGCCCCTCGCGTAAGTATCCCCCAAGTTATCCTGTGGATATCCACATAGTTTTCCACAGAGTTATCCACAGGGTGTGGTTCGTTTAGTGTGGGAGTCCTTGCGGTGACGGGCGGCGCTTTATTTCTTCACAGCGTCGTAGCCATGCTTCGTGAGGAACACCACAAACATTCTCCCTCTCTGAGTATCTTGGTTATGTATCGCGGAGGCGCAGAAAACACGGAGTTCGCAGATAATGATTGATCATGTCCAGCGCTCTCCGCGTCCTCCGCGTTAATCAACCAAAAACTATGAGGAGCTACCTGCAGCGGGAACAACAACTAAATCATGACGCTACGACATTTTTCCACAGGATACCCACAACCAATAGGTCCGGTACTCAGAAGTCACCGCCAGGTTCTCGGCAATAAAAAAGGCCCCACCTTTTGGTGGAGCCCTTCAGCTCGTCGTATGTACGAGCGTCGTTAATTACATCGTGTATGCAATTACGAACGCAAGAATTACGAGCGACTCGATAAGAACCATTCCGATCATCATCGGGGTAAGGAGCTTACCGCCAACAGATGGGTTACGTCCGAACGACTCAAGCATTGAGCCTACAACGCGGCCTTGTCCAAGCGCGCCACCTACTACAGCCATTCCGATTGCGAGACCTGCTCCGAGAGGCTTAAGAGCGGAAGCCTCAGCAGCGCTACCATCCTCAGCTACCGCTGAAACGACTGGCATAAGAGCTGCCACAATTGCTGTCAAAGCGTAGAAGCTCTTCGATGCGATGTTCTTGATTGCCTTCATTTTACTCATCTCCTTCTTTTTCATGCTAAGTGAAAAACTAAACCAAAATCTTAGTGATGCCCCTCGCTCTCCTCGTGCTGGGTAGCGAGCAATATATATATCATTGTAAGGATTGTTGGAACAAACGCCTGCATAAAGCATACGAATGTACCCAATGCCAGGAATACAACGGGGATAACGAGCTGAACCAGTTCGGTAAAGAGTCCAAGAACGATGTGGTCCGCGGTAATGTTCCAATAGAGTCGTAGGTTGATGGTGAGAATTCTTAGAAATGCTCCCAATATCTCAAGCGGAAGAAAGAACCACGCGAGCCACCATACTGGGCCAGCGAAGTGTTTAAGGTAGTGCCAGAGTCCCTGTTCTTTGATTCCGTAGAAATTGAAGGCGGTGAAGATAAAGATTCCAAGGGGAACGGTTACCCATACCGTTGAGGTCGGCGCTGGCATCCCAGGGATTAATCCGATGATGTTGAGGATGAACGTGAAAAGGAAGATGGTGGCCGTAATCGGCACATACTTACGACCCTCTTTCCCAAGGATAGAATCTTGGAACGAGACGAAGCCCTCGATGAACACATCAAAAATACCTGATGTTGTTATACTTTTCTCAGGGACTACACCTTGCTCAACTCCAAGAACCCTGCGCCGACGGGTGAGAGCCCGAGCGCTCGTGGCTCCAACAAAAAGCAAAACTAAACCGAGCGCTACCGCTGTGGCGAACTTCTCGGTTTCCGGAGTTAATCCCAGCGAATTGAGGTATGTATAATGTGCTTCCATCGCAACCCTTTAAGCGAGGTTGTTGTATAGGATTTGGGCGATTAAGGCAAACCCCTGGTCAGGCTGATGGAGAGATAGGATGAGGACCGTCTCGCTAGAAATATAGAGGGG
>JAIXPR010000151.1 GCA_027486155.1 Pseudomonadota bacterium
AGGTTGCGCCTTAGGGGCTTGGAGGGGCGCCTGCGGGTCCTGCGGCACCGAAGGGGCCGACGGCTGCGGGTTCTCACGCAGCGACTCCTCCCCATGGGCCGGGGATACCTCAACACCATCGATGCTGACCATCACGACGGTAGCTCCCGGCCCCTCCCCATCCCCGAGAGGTCCGAGAAAGGCCGCGGCGACACCGGCGTGCAACATCACGGAAACGAGCATGCCAACGGTGGTATCTGAGAAGCCAAGCATAGTGATTACAAGGTCGCTTTAAGACCTCCGTACGCGGCGCATCCCATCGTTCCGTACCCAAGCACCTCCTCGTATTCTTGGTCAAAGATGTTGTCGACCCGGGTAAAGATCTCAAAGGTCTCGTTCGCCTTGTAGGAGATCGCGAGATTCACAAGACCGTAGCCAGCGAGCGTTGTGCGCACCGGGGGATACGCGGAGAAATCGTTATCGAATCGCTTTCCGTATACCCGCCATTCAACCTGAGAGGTGACGCGATCGGTAGGCTGATAGGTCGTCGTGATACTCCCCTTGTTTCGTGGTCGTCGAAGGAGCGATTCGTCAGTGTCACGATCTTCAGACTCAGTGTAGGTGTACGCGCTTCTGAGGGACACGGTCTCGGAGAGCGTTGTCGTTAGCGCCACCTCAACGCCTTGGGTGTAGGCGCTGTTGATATTCTCAAGCACGAAGGTCGATGGATTAAAGGTTATGAGATCATCGTAATCGTTGTCGAAGAAGGTTACCTCAGCCGCGAGACGGTCTCGCACGATCTGTTGATCAACTCCGATGTCCCATCCCGTGCTCGTCTCGGCCTGCAGATCAGGATTGCCATACGGCGAATAGAGCTGCACGAGCGATGGCGCTTTGAATCCCGTACCGACCGAGCCACGGAGCTTGGTTGATTCAGTTACATACCACGCTGGGGCGACACGAAAGGTTGTGCGATCTCCAAAGATAGACTGCCGGTCGTAGCGAACGCCCGCGTCGAGAAACACCTTCTCTTCATACGAGGTCTTCGTCTCGAAGAATACGCTGTTAGTATTGGCGCTCCGCCAATCAAAGACGTTCTCATATGGGCCGTAAGAGCCATCGGAGTAGTAGTATGAGCTCGCGCGCTCCTTTTCATACTCATAGCCGAGTACCGAGGAGAAGTATTTCTTGGGAGCCCAGGTCACGCTCGTGCCGGCATCTAACATGTTTCCGATGTAGTTTGAGCGAAGATACTCCGCGCTCATTTGATCGGGATCGTTATTGTCGTACAGACCGTGATCGGTGTAGTCCGTCCACGCTTTCGTCGTAAGGGTGTTATCCAAGAAACGCGCCTCAATCTGCCCTCGATTGAAGAACTCCTCATTGTTGTAGTGACGATTCGGATCATCACCACCGTACCCACCGAAATTATCGAGCCCGGCGTTACTGCGGCCATATCGAGTAATGAACGCGGTATCGACCGAATCACTCGGGCGTAGCGCGAGGCGTCCCGAGAGGGAGGTGTTGTGAAACGCGTCCTGCTCGAAGTTCCCGTAGTTAGCGCCCGCCGAGGAGATATTACCGACATCCTGCTGGGTCACACCGCCCGTGAAATCGATCGCGTCGCTACCATACGAGAGGGTGCCTACGTTATTGAAGGAGCTGTACGAGCCAGCCTCAGTCATAGCGCTCATATGGACGCCCTTCTTGGCCTGCTTTGAGATGATGTTGATAACTCCGCCTATAGCGTCAGAGCCATAGATCATGCTCTGGGGGCCACGAATGATCTCGATGCGGTCGACGTTCTCAAGGGTGAGGGTCGTGAGATTGAAGCCTCTGTTCGGTGACGCTGGATTGTTGAGCTCAATACCATCGAGGAGCACCTGGGTTTGCGAACTATCGGCACCTCGAATGAAAGCCGCCGCGTTTCCGCCTGGTCCACCACTACGAACAATATCGAGACCTGGCACTTTGCGGAGCGCTTCGACAACGGTTGGATACTTACCTTCTTGAAGCTCCTCCTGCGTTACAACGGAAACGGAGCTCCCGACATCGGCTTGCGTTGTCTCCAGTCGACTAGCTGTAACGATAATCTGGTCGGCATCAGAGGGTGTCTCTACATCTTCGGCTCGAAGGGTAGAAACAGGGGCTACGCAGGCGAGGAGGAAACCACACGCCACGCGAGCAGGAGCGAACGAACGTCCACGCATACGTTACCTACATACATTTCATACAGTGACTGCAAGAGCACACCCAATCCACGAGGTGAGCACTTGGGAGATGGTGGCATGAGCGAACGCTCATACGACCTCACCGTTGCGAGAAGGTCTTCTGGCTCAGGGGTATCTAACGGGCCTCTCCTTCCCGTCCCCGAACCTCTCGGTCGGTACGACAGTGGAGTGCGTGAGGCCAACCCCATTTACAGCGGCGGGACCGCGACGGATTTACACCGTTCTTCCCTGGCGCTCGCAACTAGGGCTCAGGGTAGCGGTGGACCGAGGGGCGGTCAATAACCCGCGGGACCTGTTCTCAGGGCTAGGCTAAACCATGCCTGATTTTCACGTGCACGTGCTCGTAAACGTGAACGTGAACGTACCCGAAAGGCGCTGCACCGAATTGGACCGCCAGCCCGGAGAAGCCGACTGTTATGAGGTTGCTATCGGGTACGTTCACGCTCAGGAGCACGTTCACGTGCACGAAGCCCCGCCCCTCACCGGCCCCTCAGCCTTCCCCCAAAGCCCCCTCTTCCCTTGATAACCCGCCGCGATCCCATTACAGTGCGAGGCAACGATAACCGCTTGAAGTTACACTTATGAAAGGCACGCACCCACGCATCACCCTCCTCGGCAATAACTCCGGTCGAAACCTCGGGGACATGGCGATTATGTCGAGCATTATGGAGAGCCTCTCCAAGCGGCTGCCGAACGCTGAATTCTACGTGCCGACTATCAAGCCTGAGTGGGTTCGCAAGCACTACGGCGATCGCTACAACGTGAAGGCTATCAACGTGATGCCGTGGACCTTGAGCCTCCGCCTTCTTGGACTCCCTACCCTCCGATGCCTAGCTAAGAGCGATGTCGCGCTTATCTGTGATGGTATCATCTTCGGTAAGAAGCTCTTTAACCCAGCATTCAATTACCTCATCACCCTCGTGTTCCTTGTGCCGCTTGCTCGCCTCTTGGGATGCAAGATGGTGTGCTACTCGACCGGCATCGGCCCATTCCAAAACGCGATCAGCCGCCTCTTCGCCAAGTGGACGATTCAGGGATGCGACCTCGTCATGATGCGCGAGCGAGACAGCGAGAAGCTCACCAAGGATATCGGCGTCACAAAACCAGTTGAATTGACCGGTGACGCCGCGTTCATCAACCCCGTCTCCGATGACAAGGTAGCCGTTTCCATCATGCGGGAACTCGGACTCGATCCGGAGAAGCCAACGATGGCGATCAACGCCACCGCGTACCTCGACACCTGGCTCAATCCGAACGAGCGGCTCTCAGACCCGAAGGGTCTCCTCAAAACCATCGCCGAGGGCGTCAAAATCGCTCAAGCTCAGGTCGCTGATACCTTCCAACCTCTGATTGTCTGCACGCACCCGATGGATGAGGCGACCTGTCGCGAACTCGCTGAGATGTGCGGAGCCAAGGTACTTACCAATTCAACCTATTTGAGCCACGACATCCAAGCGGTCATCCGTCGATGTGGCATCCTCGTCGGCATGCGCTTCCACTCGATCGTCCTCGCCTCCTCCGTAGAGACCCCCGTAGTTGGACTGATCTACGCGCCGAAAGTTCGTGGATACTTAAAGCTCCTGCAGTGCGAGGAGTTCAGCCTTGAACTCGCGTCGTTGACCCCACAGTACCTCGCGCAGAAGTTGACCGAGGCATGGAACGCACGCAAGGAGCTTCAGGAGCGGCAACGTCCTGTTATTGGCGACCTCAAAGAGGGCGCGGAGCACGCGGCGGATCTTCTCTGCTCTAAATATTTTGGAACGCCACGTGAGCGCGCGGCCAATCCTTTGGCTAGGGCGGTGTAAGTTCTTAGAGGGGGCAACTTGGAGCCTCGTCCCGCACAGGCAATCATCCCCTTGGCGGAATCCTCCTATCCGTGGGACCTCTTTCTACTGGCGGACCCATCAAGAGATATGATTGAGGGGTACATCTCCGGAGCGGTCGTCTTAGGAGCGTTCCGAGGGTCCGTCGTTGTGGGCGCAATCATCCTCGCCCCCATCCACAATGGCTCGTGGGAGCGACCCGAAGGAAATTATTGAAAACGGAATTCACTGCCGAGACATGATTCGGCTGGTGTACGGTGTGCGACATTGAAGTAAGGTCGCACAAACCGAAAGAACCCCCGACTCTGTTCGAACCGGAGGGCCCGTCTCCTTAAGGGCCGGAACCCACGAACAAGCATGTTTGCATACCCGGCCCGTCAGGAGACGGGCCCTCCGGGACAGGACAAAGGCCCCCGATGCACGGTACATCCTACTGCACCACAACATCGTCTTTCTTTTTCTCCTCAAGAATAGAGAGGACAAGCTCAGCGATTCGAATCTTCTCCTCAAGCGAGACGTTCTCGGTTGAGCGCAGTGAATCGATGCGTCGCACAACCTCTACGATCTCGGGGTCGGTATGAATCTGTATATCGGTCATGATCTCCTCTGTGACGCTTATTTGGAGTTATTTATGGGAGATTCCCGTAGTGAGGTATCCTAGAAATGCAGGCTCTATCTGTCGCAATCGGAGCGCATCTTAGAATAGGGGCAGATTTCGGTGGAATAACGGCTCGTTTACAAGGGAAGCGAGGCAAAACCTCCTATGCTACCGCGTGAACGTGCTCGTAAACGTGGGAAGTTGCAGAGCGACGACGCCAGTAGTCTTTGCCGGCCTTCCCTAAGGAGCCAAGGCAAAACCCCTCCCTGCTGCGAAAGCGGATCTTGGGCTGCTCCTCGATTTTCAGGGAAAGAATCGCTGACGTTGACGGCTTCGTGTGACGGGAGACGATAACCGCCAACGGCTATCGGTTTACGTTATACGGTAAACGTCCTTGTCGCCGTCAGCGAATTTTTGAGGTGCGTTCTTAGGTGAGACTATTGGTAGGTTTTGCCTCGTCTCCCTAAGGCCGCCGGCCACCCAGTCCATCGATCCCTATCGAAACCGTCATATCGCTCAACACATTCGTCACCGAGCGCATGCGCGCCACGATCCAATCGACGGTTAGGAGGAGCGGCACTATCTCAAGCGGGAGCCCCACCGCGGTCAGCACCAGAGAGAGCGATACAACCCCGGCCTCTGGAACGCCGGCGACCCCGATAGCGGCGACCAAACTGAGGCAGGCTGCGAGCACCTGTTGTTCAAGGGTCAGATGAAAGCCGAAAGCCTGCGCGACAAAGAGCACCGCCATCGCCTCGTAGAGAACGATGCCATCGTTATTGAGGTTGGTACCGATACACGCGCCCAAACGGGAGGAGGTTTTTGATACCTTGAGGGTATCAAGAGCCTCAAGCGTCAGGGGTAAGGTGGCGAGGCTTGAGTTGGTTCCAAAGGCGTACACAACCGGTTTCTTCGCAAGCTCTACAAAACGACGCATCGGGATCCCCCCAACGAACCGAATCCACACCGGATAAACGAGTAGTATCTGCAGAAGCATGCCCGTTATCGCCAGAGCGATGTAGAGGGCTAACCCCTTGAAGGGTTCAAAACCGTATTCCCCAACGGTGCGCGCCGTGACGCAAAACACGGCGAACGGGACGAGACGGACGAGCAACATCAATCCGGAGTTCCAGACCGACAAAACGGTACGAATCAGACGCTCGGCCTGTATAAGCTCATAATCGGCCCTTCCGCCGGTCAGATGTTGGCGAAGAGCGGTGCCGAGAAGAAGGGCGAGGAGCACCACCGCGATAACGTTGTTTTCAGCGAAGGGGGCGACGATGCTCGTTGGGACGATCGAGGACACAACCTTTCCCAAATCGATAGAGTCAACCTTGGGTGGCTGAACGCCCTCTATCGAAGCCACGCTCCGTTCAAAGTAGAGCCCAGGCTGAACGACGTTCGAGAGGGTAAGTCCAATAAGGAGGGCGATACTGGTGTTGATGACGACAACAAACCCAAGCTTACGCGCCCCAGCCCACGACAACTTCGCGGTTATTAACGCGTCGACGATGCTAAAGAATACCAGCGGTACCGCCATGACCTTTATGAGCTGAATGAAGAGCTTGCCCACCAAGCCAAGGCCTGCGGCGTGGGGCCCGAAAACCACTCCGGTGACTACACCAAGACCCATCGCGGCCATGATCTTCCAAGTTAACGAACCCTCCGCATGAGTGTGGTGTGGGGACATACGATCTCCAACTTAGCCGTCAAACCAGGTTAAATACCCCAACCGATACCCCAGTCCCATGGGTTTAGGTAGGCCCTACTAGAGGTCACACATTGGAACTCAACACGTGAACGTGGTCGTGCTCGTAAACGTCAACGTACCCGAAAACGTTGGTATTTTTATTCCGGGTACGTCCACGTTCACGTTTACGAGCACGTTTACGTGGGATTTAGCCTCGCTTCCCTAGGCACATCTATGAAATTGGGGGGTAAGTTGAACAAAAACGGTCAACGGGCTACCATGCGCGCACCATGACTCAGAATGACAAAGTAATTAATCCCAATATCCGCAACATCGCTATCATCGCGCACGTAGACCACGGCAAGACGACCCTTGTTGACCACCTCTTCCGACAAAGCGGACTCTTCCGCTCGAACCAGGAGGTCGCTGACCGCGTGATGGACAGCATGGACCTTGAGCGTGAGCGTGGAATCACCATCGCCGCCAAAAACTGCTCAGTTAAATGGGGCGACGTTAAGATCAACATCCTCGACACCCCAGGCCACGCCGACTTCGGCGGAGAGGTAGAGCGGGCGATGATGATGGTGGATGGCTGTATCCTTCTCGTTGACTCCTCGGAAGGTCCCCTCCCCCAGACCCGATTCGTTCTTCGCAAAGCGCTTGAAGCCGGTATCTCGATCATCGTGGTCGTGAACAAGATCGACCGACAGGACGCTCGTCCTCAAGAGGTACTGAACGAGGTATACGACCTCTTCATCGTCCTCGACGCGACAGAGGATCAACTCGACTTCCCAGTGCTCTACGCTATCGGGCGCGAGGGTATCGCGATGCACAAGATCGGAGATGAGAGCTCAACGCTCGCTCCACTCTTCGACACCATCGTGAAGCACATCCCTGGACCGTCACACAATCCAGAACAGCCGTTCCAGATGCTTGTAACCAACCTCTCATACTCCGATTACCTCGGACGCCTCGCTATCGGCCGCGTATTCAACGGCACAGCGCGTAAGAACGAGCGACTTGCTCGAATCGGTGAGGGCGGAGCGGTAGAGCCCCTTCGAGTTTCTAAGCTTCAGGTCTATCAGGGCATCTCATTCGCTGAGGTAGACCAAGCTGAGGCCGGAGAGATCATCATCCTCTCAGGTATAGAAAATGTCGAGATTGGCGACACAATCTGCACCCTTGAGCGACCGTTAGCGCTTCCACGAATCACCGTCGATGAGCCAACGATCTCGATGAAATTCATGGCCAATACCTCTCCGTTCTCCGGAAAGGAGGGGAAGCTCGTTCAGCCTCAGAAGATCAAAGAGCGTCTCCACAAAGAGGCCCTCTATAACGTGGCCCTCAAGATTGAGGAGTCGCGGGAGGATGAGAGCTGTATCGTTCGTGGACGTGGCGAGTTCCAAATGGCCATCCTCATCGAGACGATGCGTCGTGAGGGCTTCGAGGTTACCGTTGGTCGACCACAGATCATCTACAAGGAGATCGACGGCGAGAAGCACGAGCCGATTGAGCACCTGATCATCGATTGCGACGAGGCGCACATCGGTATCCTCTCAGAGACCCTCTCTATTCGTCGCGGAAAGATGGTTAACATGGTCAATCACGGAACTGGTCGTGTTCGACTTGAATTCGAGATCCCATCGCGTGGATTGATCGGGTATCGAAACGAATTCCTCACGGACACACGAGGAACGGGAATCATGAACTCCTACCTCAAGGGTTACGAGCCATATAAGGGCGACTTCATGTCCCGTCAGTTAGGCTCACTTGTGGCCGACCGACAGGGCGAGGCTATTCCGTACGCCATCTTCGGACTTCAACCGCGAGGCAAGATGTTCGTGCAACCACAGGATCCTGTGTATGAGGGAATGGTGGTCGGAGAGCATAATCGTGACAACGACCTCAACGTGAATATCTGCCGAGAGAAGAAGCTGACGAACATCCGCGCTGCGGCGAAGGATGAGAACGTGATCCTCACTCCGGTTGTTCCGCTCACCCTTGAGAAGGCGATCGACTTCATTCGTGATGATGAGTTGGTGGAGGTAACACCGAAATCGATTCGAATCAGAAAGACGGTCTTACCAGCGAATAAGCGCTCGTAAGAACCGCAATGGGGCCCTGAGGGGCCCCTTTTTTGTATCCGCGATTAGAGAGCAACCTCCGTACGAAGATAAAAAATTAAGGCGTCTTCGGTGTCCGGATTGGCGTACGGATTCATGACGTACTGAACGTCTGGCGTAATCGTCGTTGAGGAGAGCACACGCATGCGATAGTTGATCTCCCACACGCGTTCGCTGGCATCATCGGTATCGTAGTAATTTTTAAAATTAGAGCTAAAGAAGGCGTCAGCAAGCCCGATAGCGGCGACATCCTCATCCCGGCCTGGGAAGAGTCCGGTGTAGGAGAATCCCGTTCCATAGTACCAGGGGCAGGTGTTGCGATCGTTGCGAGCTTGGCTCACCTGAAGGAACATGCCGAGGCCTTGTGCCTGCCCCTCTAGCTCTTGCCAGAGTTGCCGCTCGGCCAACAGGTAGGTTCCGTAGTTCCCTGTGTGTTCCTGGCCAATCGAATCGGTAAACGTTCCTGAGTTGAACCAGGCGCCGAGAGCTACCTTCGTGTGGGGCTTCTCTTTCTCATCTTCAAGCCACCCAATCTCGGCTATGGAATATATCCCCCCGCGCTTACTTATTTCCCACGTTTTCTCCCGATAATCATCGAAGGTAGCGGGCTCCCCATCATAGGCCCCGACGAGACCGTAGATTTCGTCGCTAAATTTCAATGACGCTCGGGTTCCTAGACCGGTCGTTGGATAGAAGGAAACCGGATACTGGGTGATCGTAGGTGGGGTAATGAAGGAACTATTAATCAGAGTATAGGCGTAATCAAGGATAGCGAACTCAAGACTGAAATCATGGATACCAGCCAAGACATCGATAGAACCATCAAGAAAGGAGTGCTCGTAATACCCCTCGTAGAATTCGACGGAATCCGGAGCGTCAATACTGTCTGTGAATTGGAAATCGCCAACAACCTCGGAGGGCCGACGTCCATAGACGCCGATTCCCCAAAAGACAAACGCTCCGTCCTCCCACAGCCCCATCTTCGCGGTGTCGAGGCTGAGGATGAGGTTCATGTTTCCCATCACACCTCCCCCTTTCGAGATGCCTCCAGCGACATTGGCCCAAAAGTCGTTCATGGCGAAGGCCTCAATCCTTACCCCCTCCGCCTCTAACTTCCCTCGGCCCAAGTCCCCCAAGAGATGCTCTTCCGGGTCCGCCAATACCACCTCTTCCACGTTCGGCGGCTCTTGAGCATGGAGAGGCGCAAGCCCAACCAGGCAGCACCCCACTAGGGACCAACAATGACGTAGAACGCTACGCATTTGAGTAGTTTGACCGACAACGAGTAGTCTCAAATCCCCTTGTTTTCAAAACGAGGGTTGAACTGGGCCGATTCCCTTTAGATGCGGAGTCTGTTTCATTCTTTGCGCACATCGTAGAAGACTGCCCTAGCCTTTTTGGCTAGTTCTTGTTCCGGGCCTGGCAAGTCGCAGCTCCGGCCACGAACTTATCGTGCGCGATCGAGTCCGATCGCGCTGACTCAAAGCAAAGGCACCAGGTTAGAGGCCTTCACGCCGGGAATCTACTCGCACGTCACATAGGTGTTCGGTAGTTTTCTCAACTCACGGCGGAACGCGGCGTTCTCGAGAGCACCCCTTCTCGCGATATCCTCAAGACCTCGTGGCACCTTACCGTCGAATAGCTTCGAGAACGCCTTGGCGAGAGCCTGTTTTGGAACCCGGCGCTGCGTGCATGACATCGGCGTTACCTCGCACACGAAGTTCTGGCTCTTACTGTCGCGGAATACCTTCTCCATCGTCGCAAGAGCGGAGGCGCCGCGCGATAGGAACGGTACACTAAACTTGCCATTAGTTCCCTTCCATTTTCCTTTTCGAGCCGCCGCAACTGCCTGCTTGGTCAATCGGATGATGACTTTGCGTGTGTAATCGAACGGACTACGTAACGTTGTAGGATCGAGAGCCTCACAGGTTCCCGGAACGCCCTGATCCGTACAGACCTGAATGTCTGGGCTGACAACCACATCGCGGCCGAGGAACCTCCACACACCGCTCAGTGTCTGACCGGACGTGAAGTACGATTCAGGTACCGAGAATCCAGAGGTGCCCGGCGCGAAGTTCTCGGTCGGTACCGCCTCGCCAGTCACGGAGTAGATCTGATTGATTCCGGTGTACGCGAGCGGCACAGTCATCGTCTGATCGGTCTCGTTGACAGAAGAGAAGTATACATGTGACGTGCCATCGATGAAGATTCGACATGGCTCCTCGTCTGGCGTTACAAGGCGGCGAGCGGCTATCGTAACTGGGCTGCGAGCCGCGAGCGCCCCTCCGGTCTCTAGGATCGGATTGAAGGAGATAGCTGCCAAGCCTGTCGAGATCGTGTAGAGGGTCGAGTTCTCAAGAGGCGCCGTAAACTCACCATTCTGGTCTGTAATCTTCGTCTCGGCATTAACCTGTACGGGAGCTCCCGGTATCGGGGTTTCGAGTATCGTGAGCTTGAAGGTAACTTCGCTCACCGGCGGCGTAGCTGTCGAGGTTGGAGTAACCGTAGGTGTATTAGTCACCGTCGGCGTCGGAGTGACAGTTGGGGTATTGGTTGCGGTCGGTGTCGCGGTCGGTGTCGATGTTTCAGTCGGCGTTCGAGTCGGCGTTCGAGTCGGGGTTGCCGTTGGTGTATCGGTAGGCATGTTAGTTGGCGTACGAGTTGGAGTCGCTGTTGAGGTCGGCGTCTCTGTTGGCGTCGCTGTTGGCGTAGGAGTCGGGGTTTGAGTCGGCGTCTCTGTCGGCGTCATGGTCGGTGTTTCAGTTGGTGTCACCGTTGGGGTATCCGTGCTCGTTGGCGTCTCTGTCGGTGTCGCGGTCGGTGTACGAGTCGGCGTGGCCGTTACAGTAAAGGTCGGCGTGTGCGTTGGAGTTTGAGTTGGCGTTGCCGTCGATGTTGGCGTCTCTGTTGGCGTCATCGTCGGTGTTTCTGTTGGTGTCTCTGTTGGAGTCTCCGTGCTCGTTGGCGTCTCAGTCGGCGTCGTAGTCGGTGTGCTCGTCGGCGTAGCTGTTACGGTGAAGGTCGGCGTGTGCGTTGGAGTTTGAGTCGGCGTTGCCGTCGATGTCGGCGTCCCTGTTGGGGTCATCGTCGGTGTCTCTGTTGGGGTTACTGTTGGCGTAGTCGTGCTTGTTGCCGTCTCAGTTGGTGTGCTTGTCGGTGTGCGCGTCGGCGTTGCAGTGGATGTCGGCGTTTCGGTAGGCGTCATGGTCGCCGTGTCTGTCGGTGTTGGCGTCGGAGTATTGGTGCTTGTTGCCGTCTCGGTCGGCGTCTCGGTCGGCGTGCGAGTCGGCGTAGCCGTTGCAGTATAGGTCGGCGTGTTGGTAGGAGTGCGGGTCGGCGTCTCAGTTGGCGTCGCCGTGAATGTCGGTGTCTCCGTTGGCGTCATCGTCGCAGCGTTTGTCGCGGTCGGAGTTGGAGTATTGGTGTTGGTTGGCGATGACGTCGGCGTAACCGTCGGTGTGTGAGTAGCGGTAGCCGTCGCCGTGTATGTCGGCGTTGCGGTTGGCGTGTTGGTCGACGTCGGAGTCTCTGTTGGTGTCGTCGTTGGAGTGTTCGTGCTCGTTGGCGTCTCGGTTGGTGTAGCAGTTGGCGTATTCGTGTTCGTTGGCGTAGCTGTCGGCGTCTGAGTCGCCGTCACGGTTGGCGTGTTGGTCGACGTTGGTGTCTCAGTCGGTGTCGCGGTTGGAGTATTCGTGCTCGTTGGCGTAGCCGTCG
>JAIXPR010000046.1 GCA_027486155.1 Pseudomonadota bacterium
GACGCTGTTCGCGTTCTCCACTGAGAACTGGCACCGACCTACTGACGAAGTTGGTGGGCTCATGCAGCTCTTCCTTCGTCACCTTGAGTCAGAGCTCGAGGTTCTTCTGAAGAACGGCGTGCGACTTCGAGCGATGGGTGATATCGAACGGTTGCCCCAGGCGGTCCAGGATCTCCTTCGCAGGAACGAGGAGAGGACCAAGCACCTTGACGGAATGGACCTTATCCTTGCCGTTTCATACGGTGGACGAGATGAGGTAGTGCAGGCCATGAAGAAGATCGGCCGTGCTATCAAGGCGGGTGAGGTCGATCCGGAATCGATTACTGAAGAGATGGTATCGCGTTCTCTCTACCTTCCAGACGTTCCCGATCCTGAGCTTCTCATTCGAACGAGTGATGAGACCCGAATCTCGAACTTCTTGTTATGGCAATTGGCCTACTCGGAGATAGTGGTAACTCCAGTGTTCTGGCCTGATTTTACGACTGATGAGTTTCACAGGTGTCTCCATGTCTTCGCAGGACGCAATCGCAGGTTCGGACGAACTCAAGAGCAGATCGACCGGAAATAATCCGTTCCTATCCGCTTGCGGATTTGATCACACAGGTTCTTTGAAGGACCGTCTCCTCACCGCGCTCATCGTTCTGGCTGTCGCGTACGCGCTCACGGTTGTGGCCTTGGTAGCGCCTCATGGGCGTATCCTCGCGGTGGCGTGGGCGTCGGCGGTCGGGGTACTCTCCGCGTTTGAGGTCGTTCGGCTCTTCGCTCGGGACGTTGTGACCTCCGCCTACCGAAAGGGGTGGGGCGCTCTTCACTTCATCGTCTTAGCTCTACCGGCCCTCGTCGCTACCGTTGTTGGTGTGCAAGCCGTGGTGCATGGCGCGCTCAGTTGGAAGCTCCTCTTTGTTTCGACCGTGGCGAGCGCGCAGTTCCTTATGATCCTCCAGACCTTCGCGGGTCGTCGTCGGCTTGAGGATGGTTCTCGTCACGCTGAGAGCTACGCCCCCGCCTTCTTGCTCGTCGGTATCTGCGCTCCGCAGCTTATCGTGATCGCGTCGTTGCCCCTCGGTGTTCATCTCGTGTGGTGGCTCGTCGGTGTTGTCGCGTTGAATGACGCGGGCGCCTACTTCGCTGGGAAGTATCTTGGAAAGAACAAGATGGCTCCGGCGCTCTCTCCGAACAAAACGATCGAGGGGAGTGTCGCTGGCTACGTGATCGGTATTGTGGCGGGGGTGTTGCTCGGGCACGCCATCCTTGATGGTGTTTTGAGCACCGGGGCGCTCGCGTTTGTTTCCTTCGTTGTCGTGATCTCCGCTCAGGCGGCCGACCTTTCAAAATCGTACCTCAAGCGTCTTCGCGGGGTAAAAGATACGGGCGCGTTCTTCCCAGGACACGGCGGCGTGCTGGATCGGTTCGATGGGATGATAGGCGCAGCCCCCGCGGTTATCTTGACCCTCTTGCTTCTTGGAGCGCTCTAGGATGGGTGTGCGACGCATCGCCGTTGTCGGCTCGACCGGTTCGATCGGCACCTCAACCCTTGAGGTAGTAAAGGCGCATCCTGGCAGGTTCGTGATCGATTGCCTCGTCGCTGGCCGTCGTGGTGACGTGCTCGCGGAGCAGGTGAGAGCGTTCCGTCCGAGGGTCGCCGCCGTGAGCGACGCTGTCGGATTTGAGGCGCTCTGCGCGGGGCTTGGGGTGTCACCTACCTCCGCCCGGTGGAATGATACTGAGCTTGTGTGTGGCGACGACGCAATCGTGAGCTTAATTCGCGAGAGTCGGGCTGACGTAGTTGTCGCAGCGGTTGTAGGGATGGCAGGTCTCACCGGCGTTCTCGCCGCGATCGATTCCGGTAAAGATATCGCGCTTGCGAATAAGGAATCGCTCGTTGTCGGTGGGGAGCTCGTCATGGAGCGGGCCCGCACCATGGGCGTGTCTATTATTCCGGTGGATAGTGAGCACTCAGCTATCTTCCAGGTTCTCCAAGGTACCCAGGAGGAGGACCTGCAGGCTGTCATTCTTACCGCCTCGGGAGGTCCATTCCTTCACACCCCACTCTCAGAGTTCGGTTCCATAACCCCTGAGCGCGCGCTCAAGCATCCGAAGTGGAACATGGGCGCCAAGATCTCTATCGATTCCGCCACGATGATGAATAAGGCTCTTGAGGTGATTGAGGCTCGGTGGCTTTTCAACGTTCCCTCGAAGCGTATCGAGGT
Organism: Pseudomonadota bacterium; assembly: GCA_027486155.1. Classification (GTDB taxonomy): domain Bacteria; phylum Bdellovibrionota_C; class UBA2361; order UBA2361; family OMII01; genus OMII01. The sequence goes on from JAIXPR010000046.1 coordinate 2,211, forward strand.
GATTACCCATCCTCAGAGCATCATACACTCGATGATCCGTTTGGTGGATGGGACCGTGCTGGCGCAGCTCTCGGTACCCGATATGAAGGGGCCGATTGCGTATGCCTTAACCTATCCGAACGACCGAGCGCGAGGGGTGATGGAGCGGCTCGACTTCTCGAAGGTCACCGAGCTGACCTTTCTTCCGGTCGATGACCAAAAATTCCCAGGATTACGCCGAGCTAAGGAGTGTCTTGAGGGGCCGAATGGAGCGTGCGCGGTTCTGAACGCCTCAAATGAGGTTGCCGTTGAGCTCTTTTTGAATAAAGTTATAGCCTTCGAGTCTATTCATAGATTGATAGGGGACGCACTTGAGAAGTTCGGCACCCGGTCTTATCAAGATGTGGAGGAGCTTTTCTCACTGACCGATGAGGTGTCGGTCTGGGCTCGACAACACGCGACGAGTATTCGAACATAGAACTATGAGCATAATTACCGCCATCCTTGTCCTCGGTGTCCTCGTCTTCGTGCACGAGCTCGGCCACTTTCTCGTCGC
>JAIXPR010000240.1 GCA_027486155.1 Pseudomonadota bacterium
GGTGACGGCATCTCGTACACCGAGTTTAGCTACATGCTCCTTCAGTCGTTCGACTTCCTTCACCTCTACCAGACAAAAAACTGCAAATTGCAGATCGGCGGCTCCGACCAGTGGGGCAACATCACTGCTGGACTTGAACTAATCCGCCGCAAGGTGCAGGGCGATGCGTACGCCCTCTCCTTCCCGCTCATTACAAACAGTGAAGGGAAGAAGTTCGGTAAATCTGAAGGCAACGCCGTGTGGCTCGACCCGAAGATGACGAGCCCCTACAAGTTCCACCAGTTCTGGCTCAACGTGCAGGACGCTGAGGCCATTCGTCTCCTTAAGATCTTCACCCTTGAAACGAAGGAGAGGATCGAAGAGGTCGAGGCGCTTATGAAGACGGCGCCGGAGAAGCGCGACGCGCAGAAGCTTCTCGCTGACTCGATGTGCACCTTCGTTCACGGCGAGCAGGCGACCGCCGACGCGAAGAAGTGCGCGCAGGCGCTCTTCAGCGGCACCCTCTCGGAGCTTTCTAATGAACAAATCCTGGAGATCTTCGACGACGCGCCATCGAGCGCGATCACCAAAACCCAGGTCGACGAACTCGATATCCTCACCCTGTTGAGTACCACGGTCTCAAAATCGAAGGGAGAGGCCCGAAGACTCGTGCAGGCGGGTGGCATCTACCTCGATAGTGAGCGGGTATCGAACGAGACCCTCAAGATAAAGGATACCGAGATCCTCTCAAAAGGGTTTGTGGTACTTCGAAGTGGAAAGAAGAACTACCACCTTGTGCGTCTCGCGGACTGAGGCCGCCTAACGAGATGAGCGCTGAACGATTCAAGGAGGGAGAGGTTGTCCACATCATCTCCCTTAAGAAAGACGGCGTCATTCAAACTACTCTCGGTGCAGCGAAGTATCGTGTCGCGATCGGTTCACTTACGGCAACGTGCAATGAGCGCGACCTCACGCCAAGCCAATCTCCTCGCCCCACTTCATCCTCCACGCCTCAAACTTCACGACCATCAACGCATCCCCGCCCCCCTCATTCCCTCGACCTTCACGGACTCACCGTAGATGAGGCAGTTCGAAAGCTTGATGCTTGGCTTGATGCCGTAATCCTCTCTGACCTCTCGCACGTAAAGGTAGTTCACGGGTTCGGAACGGGAAGGGTTCAAAAGGCGGTACATGATCGGCTGCATACATTCAAAGCGGTGAAGAGATACGCCATCAATCCGTTCAACCGGGGCGAGACAGACGTATATCTGTAGACTCGACTCCGGACGTTCCTGTCGAATCCGCTCTCACTGCACAAATAATTATTCTTCTCCCTAGTGCCATCTCCGCAACCGCAGTAATCTCTCGCTCTCAGATTCGTCCGATTGGATATGGGCGGGTCGGGGCCGCGGATGTGTGGCCCTCGTAGTATGTTCTTTAGGAGATAGTTCGTTCATGTCATCCGCTGTTCGCTCAGAGTCCCCCGTCACCACGCACTCCACCTACGTTTCAGGATTTAGCTCAGTGGACGCGCCGGCAGCGAACAACTCAGATGAGATGATTGCGGGAGATCCGACGGAGTTCGCGCGGTGGTTTCAGGAGCAATTCCCCGCGATTCCGTTCCGTTCCGCGCTAGCGGTAATTCGCCTCGCCGCTGAAAAAGCGACCGTGCCCTTCATCGCGCGCTACCGAAAGGAGCAGACCGGCAATCTTGATGAGGTCGCCATCGGAAATATTATCGACGCGGTCGCTCGGTGGAAGAGCATCGTTGAACGCAAGGCGTTTATCCTCTCCGAGATCGAGGCGCAGAATAAGTTAACCCCTGAGCTCAAGGCGCAGATTGAGGGGACCTTCGACCTCCTTGTCCTTGAGGACCTCTACCTTCCGTACAAACGAAAGCGAAAGACGAAGGCTACTATCGCTCGTGAGGCGGGACTTGAGCCCCTGGCGCAATGGATCTGGGAGTGCGCGCATGGGACATCATGGGATCCGCAGGACACCCTTGAGAGCAAGGCACAAGGTTTCGTAAACACCGAACTCGGTATCGCTGACACCACGGCCGCCATTCAGGGCGCTGAATCGATCCTTATTGAACGGATCTCTGAGGTACCGGAATTGCGACAAGAGGTTCGCACCCAGCTCTTCACGAACGGACATGTCGGTTCGGCGAAGGGGGATAAGGCGAAGATTCCGAGCAAGTTCGATAGATACTTTGAGTACAGCGAGCCTGTATCCGCACTCATGAAGCGGGAGAACAGCCATCGGTACCTCGCCATTCGCCGAGGAGAAGCGGAGGGCGAGCTCACTCTCTCCATCGGTAACGCACCACAGAACGAGGCGTTGATGGCTACGCTTCTTGCGAAGTACCAAGGTTACGCCTGCCCAACTAAGGGCACCCCTGGTGAAAAACAGCTCCTCATGTCCGCACGGTTGGCTTTCAAGGTGTACGTTCTTCTCTCTATCGAGAACGAGATCCATTCCTCACTCCGCGAGGTTGCCGATACTGCCGCGATAGACGTATTCAGTGAGAACGTGCGAAAGGTACTTCTCGCGGCCCCGTTGGGAACGAAGTGCGTGCTGGGAGTGGATCCTGGATTGAGAACGGGGTGCAAGCTCGCCCTCATTAACTCTTCAGGAGAGTTTGTGGCGAGCGGCGTTATTCATCTCCTTACGCCCGAGCAACACGCGCAGTCGTACAATCAGCTCAAGACCGTGCTTGAGAACGGTAAGGTAGAAGCTATCGCGGTTGGAAATGGAACGGCAGCACGAGAAACGGAGAAGTTTTTGCGCGACACCGTGACCAAGATGAATCTAAAGATCCCGGTTGTCATGGTAAGCGAATCAGGCGCGAGTATCTACAGCGCGAGTGAGGTTGCTCGTGAGGAATTCCCTGACCTCGATGTAACCGTGCGGGGCGCGATATCGATCGCGCGAAGGCTTCAAGATCCTCTAGCCGAGCTGGTCAAGGTCGATCCGAAGAGCATCGGCGTCGGGCAGTATCAGCACGATGTATCGCAGTACGCCCTTAAGAGCGCGCTAGAGCGCGTCGTCGAATCGTGCGTGAACACCGTTGGCGTGAATGTGAACACAGCGTCGAGACACCTCTTGGCCTATGTCTCGGGAATCGGTCCATCGTTAGCCCGCTCGATCGTCGAGCATCGCGCCACGAAGGGGCTCTTCTCGTCGCGCGACGATCTGATGAAGGTTCCCTACTTCGGTGAGCGAGCGTTTGAGCAGGCCGCGGGATTCCTGCGCATCCCAGACAGCGCCAACCCCCTCGACAATACCGGCGTACACCCCGAACGCTACACCGCACTCAAATCGTTCGCGGAGCAGCATCAAAAGGCGCTCGGGGATCTGGTCGGCAAGGGCGTCGCGACCTTGAAGAGCAACACGCAGCTCAAGCAAACCCTCGGTGACTTTACCTTCAACGATATTATCCAAGAGCTTGAGAAGCCGGGCCGCGATCCCCGCTCGGAATTTGAGTACGTGAAGTATCGAGAGGATATCCACGAACTATCAGACCTCAAACCGGGAATGGTATGCACCGGCGTGGTTACGAACGTGACCAACTTCGGCGCATTTGTAGATATCGGAGTCCATCAAGATGGGCTCGTTCATATCTCGCAGTTGAGCGATTCGTTCGTGAAGGATCCTCGCGCGGTGGTCAATGCGGGCGATAAGGTTCAGGTCCGCGTCCTTGAGGTGAGCCTTGAGAAGCGTCAGATCGCGTTGACGATGAAGAGTGGAGAGATACGGCCACCAGCGCCACGTTCCGCTGAATCTCAGGGTTCGAGCGGTTACGGCGGAGGACAACGACCACGCAACGGTTCATCGAGACCGTCCCAGGGATATAACGCCGCCGCTCAACCTCAGAGTATCGGGAATAATCCGTTCGCGAGTCTGGGGGCGATGTTGAAGAAGTAACCAGCGCACGTCCCCTAATGGGAGCCGGAGATATCTCATACCACTGAGGTTCATCGAAGTCTTATGAGGCGAGGTATCGCCGGCACCATCAATTGTCCAGAACCGGGACTGAGAGCGTTTTTACCGCACACCAACGTTCGCCCTCTCTGCGGGCGCAGCAACTAATTCTCTGGCTCTAACCAAAAAACAGTCGCCCAAGCATCCATAGAATCAGAGCAGAACGGCGGCAGTCACTATCTCACTTGACCGAGTAAGATCGCTATTACAAGCTCTTGGGGCTTGCCCGGACAACCGATCACTTCGAGGTCGAGACGGAAGAGCCGTGAGAAACAGATGCCATTTCCAAAGGATACTATCAGCTCGTGTAGGCACACGCTGGAGAGCCAGGGCGCCATCATCATTTCCATCCTTACCCTCTCAAGCCTCATATCAACGGGTGTCGGCTATTACTACAGCATTGACGTGAGAGGATGGTGGTTGTTAATGCTTTTTTTTGAGGGAGCCCTGAACCTGGCCTACGTAGTGGCATACCTCGGGATTGCAAAGTTCGCGAGACACTTCACTATGACGGCGGCACTATGGCACGCCGCAGCGATAATGAGCGCTCAGCAAATCCACTCTCTTTTATTTTACACGGTGCGGCCCGATTGGGGTGCGATTAACACAGGGCTCGCAGAACTCACGCCCCTCCAAAGTATCATCCATTCATACCTCTCATATTACGGCATCTACGCCGTCTCGCTCCTCGTTGCTGGCATGCAAGCGCTTGTTGCCCGCAGTTCGACTCGGTAGTAGCCGAACCACGCACACTCTGCGGTGGAAGGGAAAGCTCACCCCTCCTCCTCTCCTGAATTCTTATCCAACCAGTCAACGCGAATTTAGATAGTACACTCTTTTTTTTGAAGGAGTGTATCGTGTTAGTTCCTGACTGTCCCTCCGGGACACCTCAATCGCCCAACCTTACTGAAGAGCAAAGGGCCTCACCATCCTGCGGCGCGTTATCCCCAAGCCAAGAATCGGCAAACCCTTATGCGCCTCTTCACCTTCCTGCCAGGCCCACCAGTGAGCAAGCCGTAACTTACGCTAGAACCTCAAGCGAGGTCGCACACAAACCGAGAGCGAAGGGCTCAACGGCAACCGATGGCGGAGCAGTTCTTAGAGAAACTCCGTTCCAACTACAACTCTTCGTCACGAATCTTAGGGAGGCCACCGCCCTCGTCGTCAAGGATGTGAAATCCTTTCTCCATAACGAGAACATCCCTCGAACCTGGAAGGTTGTTACGGTCGGTGGAGCAACTCTAGCTGTTGTTGCCA
>JAIXPR010000219.1 GCA_027486155.1 Pseudomonadota bacterium
ACCGCTCGCACCTTCTCGACCGGAACATCCCGCTCAGGTGAAACTCCCTCAAGGTAGCCCAGCACAGAGGGCCCCTCGAACCACGGCGTGAAGCGAGAGGACTGCACGATATTCTCCCCATGGAGCGCCGAGATCGGGATGTAGGTGAGCTGCACATCCGGCAACTTCTCTAAAAGTTGAGAGAACTCCCCACGAATCTCATCGAATCGAGCACGCGAATAATCGAAGAGATCAAGCTTATTCACAAGAATGGCGATATTCTTAACACCCGCCATAGAAGCGAGATATGCATGGCGACGATTCTGCTCGACGATCCCGTGCTCAGCGTCCACAAGGATCAGGGTAGCGTCCGAGTGCGATGTAGCGGTGAGCATGTTGCGGGTATACTCGAAATGCCCAGGGGAATCCGCGACGATAAAATCACGCTCCCCCCTTTGAAAGTACCGATACGACGCGTCGATCGTGATCCCCCGTTCACGCTCAGCTTTTAACCCATCGGTAAATGCCGCAAGATTAAGCTTTCCTCCATCTCGAGAACGGGCCGCGATAGTTTTGATAACATCCTCCGGCAATCCACCGGAATCATACAACAGTCGCCCAATCAGGGTGCTCTTGCCATTATCCACGGAACCCGCCGTGTTAAATCGAATCAGCTCTCTTCCGAAACTCGCCTCGCTTAGCGAAGGTTGTGTACCTCTAGTGTTTGTCGCAATCACAGTCATATATCCTCCTCTTATGGCCATCCTAAACGTTTACGGCTCTCCATGTCGGTTCCCGCTCCACCATCCTCTACCCGCCCCGCTCGCTCACTCGTGCGAGCGCGAAGGATCTCATCGAGCACCTCGGTGGGGGTACTCGCCTCCGATTCGATGAATCCGGTGGTATGACGGTCACCGACGGTGCGGCACCGCACAACTCGCCGCTCTATCCGCTCGTAATCGGCTATCGGAGTATCCTCAAACACCGCCAGCCATGCGCCATTTCGTCGTACGACCTCTCGCTCGTGTGCGTAGTAAATGGAGGGGAGCGCTATCTCCTCACGGGCGATGTACTCCCACACGTTGCGCTCGGTCCAGTTGCTAATCGGAAAGACCCGCATGTGTTCTCCCTCCCGAACGGTCGTGTTGTAGAGGGCCCACGGTTCAGGGCGTTGGGCGTGAGGGTCCCACTGTCCCGCGCTATCTCGCAGGGAGAAGATACGCTCCTTGGCTCGCACCAGCTCTTCGTCTCTACGTCCACCACCTATCAGCGCGCGGACCTCGAGGGACTGCGCCGAGTGGTTAATAAGTTGAACTAATCCTCGAACGTTGCCTGGATCGTCCGCAGTATTGAGAGGAGCGGTTACAATCCCCTCAGCCGCCGCGGATGGAAGATGAAATACCTTGAGGTCCGCTCCTAACCGCCGAGCCGTCTCCTCCCGAAATTGGAGCACCTCAGGAAAGTTAGCCCCACTATCGTAGTGAATGAGAGCGAACGGGAACTCAAGTCTTCCCGATGAGGTCCGAAAAGCTTTTTCGGCGAGGTGCGCGACACATGCCGAATCTTTGCCGGCGGAAAACATGATCCCCGCTGGGGGTAATTCCGCTCTGGTTGTCCATACAATATCAAAAGCCTCTGCCTCAAGCCGATCCAACGTGGAGAGAGATGGCAGCGTTGGCGGAGAGGTATCTTTTCCGATGCGATGTCCTAGTACGTGATTCATTCCTTCCTCCTTAAAACGTAGGACAGAATTACCAAAGGCTGGGCTGTGTATATACAGACTTAGTTATATGTATTATTGATATATACAGTTTTGGAGAGTACTCATGGCACGATATCGAGCGATCGCGAACGAGGTGATTGAGGAGATAACGAACGGCGCCCTTGGGACGGGAGATAAGCTCCCCTCATTACGGGACGCATGCGTTCGGTGGAGCGTAAGCCTGATCACGGCGAAGGGCGCGTATCGATTCCTTGAACGACAGGGATACATCGAAGCCCGTCCGCAGAGCGGCTACTACATCCTTCCACGAAACGTTCGCGATGAGCCGACCGCCTACGCGCCTCGCAAAGGTATCTCCGTGCCAAGTGAGGAGCTGCGCATCATCAGTCAGATAGTCGGCGCTCACTCCCCTCACGGCATCCGCGCCCTCGGCGCGGCGATTCCGGGCTCAGAGCTCTTACCCCTTGAGACCCTCAGTCGGTACACCGCTCGTGTCGCTCGCCGTACTCGCGCCTCGATTAGTGAATACGGCCACCCCTCAGGAAGTGAGCGATTACGAACGGAGATCGCTCGACACTACCGCTCCCTGAAAGCGAAGGTGCTCCCTGACGATATCGTCATTCACAACGGAGCGTTGGACGCGATCATAACCACCCTCCGTTCTATAACCCGCCCTGGTGATACTATCGTCCTAGAGTCCCCTACCTACTATCTCTTCATGCACGCGGCGGCTTCGCTCAACCTTAAGGTTATCTCGGTGCCGCACATCCCCGGAGATGGGATCGACCTCAAGGCGCTCCGGCAGGCACTACGCGCTCACACGATCAAAGCGGTCGTCGTCATCCCAAATTTCCACAACCCGACCGGTTCTCTGATGTCACTCTCAGCTAAGGAGGAGCTCCTGCATCTCGCGCATCGACACGGGGCGGCGATCATAGAGGACGACGTCTACGGCGAACTCTCCTTCGATGGGGTGCGCCCTCCCCCCCTTCTCGCTATTGATACAAAAAGAATAGTCGTTCATTGCGCCTCCGCGAGTAAGATCCTTGGGCCATCCCTCAGAGTTGGATGGTCGATCTCCCGAAAGCTGCAACCACAGATCGAGCAGGCTCGATTCCTGGAATCTATCTCGTGTGCATTACTCACACAGGAGGTGGTGGCCGAGTACCTTGCGTGCGACGGTCTCAAACGACATAGCCGCCTCATGGGCTCGAAACTCGCGCTTCAGGCGGAGAGCTACTATGCGGCGCTTCACCAGGCGCTCCCCAAAGGCACTCGCATCACCCGCCCGCAAGGAGGGTTTCTCTTTTGGATAGAACTTCCAAAAGGAACCGATACAACTGAGCTGTTCAACACCCTCGCCGCACGGCGTACCGGACTAACTCCCGGGATCATATTCGGCAACCACCCCGAGGCTAAGCGGTTCTTCCGGTTCAGTTGCGGCTGTCCACTCACCTCAGAGGTCGAGCTCTCGATCGCGCGAATAGCTGAGGCCGTGCAGAAGCAACTGGATAAGCGACTACCGTAAGCGATATACAAAAGTAGCTGCCCTACAGATGAAAAACCTAAAGGTTTTTCCGATACTTTCGCATCCCCGCGTAGCTTTGGTGCCTGAAAACTCTGCTTATCTGGCAAGCGACAGTAGCATCGAGATGCTGTAGGAAATTGGTTGGCACAGTGAAGTAGGTAATGTTCATCCGTAGTAAAAACCTTACGAAAGGATACCGGAGAGCCTAAGAGAACGAGTTCGTCTTAAGCCCTCCGGTGAAGTGGTTCTTTAGGGCTTCATCGTTCAGGGTCGAATTCATTTCGAACCGCCCAATAGGAGAGACCTATCGATGAGGAGAGAACCAAGAGGTAGCACATTATCACCGCCCACGTAGGGGTAGGGACCTCAAGATAATCGAAGTCGTGCCAGTTGCGTTTCTGCCAACTGGCGGTCGCTTGTTCAACCATCTTCGTTACTACCTCGCTGAGATCGAGTGTCTGGTTTACGCGGTCGTTTACCAGATCCCGTAACCCGATCTTCAGCTCTTCAACCTTCGTCCATGAGAAGCAGTGCCCCCACTGGATGACGTTCTCCTTATCGATGCCGATGCAGAGAACGAGCTCGTTTTTGTTGCTTCCTTCCCATAAGGCCTCCTGAGCAAGGGCGGCCTCGAGGGGTTTGTCTTGAAACAGCAGCACCCACATACGGATCTTGTGGGTGCTGCCCAATAAGGAGTTAGCGTGCGTCAGCAACCTGTCGGCTGCCGCCTTTTCAGGAACGTTAACTCCGAGGACCGACGGGCACTGAAGGCGCTCGTCAGGGTCTGGATACTCAAACAACCCGTATCGGGACCTCGTCTGCTTATCTACGTCTGGATAGTTGTAGGAAGACGACGAGGCCTGAATGAGGTTGTCATACGAATGCACGGCGGTGATGTTCTCGCGCGTGTCTTCGTCACCACTCCACGTCGTCTCG
>JAIXPR010000080.1 GCA_027486155.1 Pseudomonadota bacterium
ATGTGACCTTTATTTACTGTTTAGTCGTAATTGGCTAATAAGATAGGGGTATTAGTCAGCTTTTGAGATGCTCGGTTATAGGGCATACTGCTCGTTTCAAGAGGTACGGGAAGGTTCCGGACACCTTTGAAATGCCCATGCTACGGTTTTGTAGCCGTTTCGACCCTTTTTCCGCTATGAGTTCACGCAGATTCGCATTCGTTATTCCCCGTTACTTCGATGGCATCGCGGGAGGTGCAGAGACCTTGATGGGGCACCTCGCATCCCATCTCAAAGAACGCGGGGATCTCGTAGAGATATGGGCGACCTGCGCGAAGGATAATAGAACCTGGAACAATGAGTTTCCAGCGGGGAGCTCGGAGGTGAACGGGCTTTCGCTCCATCGATTCCCTGTTGATCCTCGTAATCTCAACGCATGGATCCCGATTCAGCTCGCGCTTCATCAAGGGCAAAAGATATCGACCGATGACCAGCTCACGTGGATGGCGGAGAGTGTCAACTCTCGTGCGCTCTACGCCCACATCGCGCGACATGCCAAAGATTTCGACGCGCTCTTTTTTGGCCCATACCTCTTCGGTACCACGTTCTGGGGCTCCCTGATCGCGCCAGAAAAGAGTGTGCTTATTCCCTGTCTTCATGATGAGGCCTACGCCTACCAGGATGTAATCGCGTCGATGTTCCGTCAGGTGAGGGGATGTGTCTTCAACGCGGAGCCAGAGATGGCGCTCGCGCGGTCTCTGTACGGTGATATAGCGGGAGGAGTCGTCGGGATGGGATTCGATTCCCCTCGCGCGGAGGATGTCGCCGGACTTGAGCCCTATTTTTCAGATAGAGAGACTTACATCCTCTATCTCGGTCGGAAAGAGACCGGCAAGAACGTTCACACGTTGATCGATTGCTTCGTTGAGGCGAAGACCCGCGGACTAATTCCTGAGGAGGTCAAACTCGCGATCCTTGGGGGTGGTAGCTTCTCGGATCTTCACCGTCCTGAGGTGTTGTCACGCTCTGATGTGATCGACCTTCCCCACATGAGTGAGCGCGACAAGCAGCGACTTCTTCGTCACGCGCTCTATCTTTGCCAACCTTCGACGAACGAGTCCTTCTCCATCGTTATTATGGAGGCGTGGATGGTGGGGACTCCGGTTGTCGTGCATGGCGCGTGTCCGGTGACGAGGCATCATGTGGAGGAGTCGCGGGGAGGTCTCTACTTTAGCTCCGCGGAGGATCTTGGAGGGGTTACATCGTACCTCTTGAGCGACCAAGAGGCTCGACACCGTCATGCGTTGGCGGGAGCTGACTACGTCAGAAAGGAATACGCGTGGACATCTGTGATGAGGCGGTTCGACACCGTCGTCAGTGAGCTTATCGCTGGCAAGGTTGTCCGTCCAACGGAGACCCCTGTTCATGGGTAATCGGCGGGTCGTGGATGAACTTGATCGACGTTTTACTCGGCGCAAGATCCTCTTTTTGGTTGTTATCCTGGTGTTGGTGTTTGCGCTAGGCACACTCGGATACATGAAGTTTGAGGGATGGAGCGCGTTCGACTCGTTTTACATGACCGTCATAACGCTCGCGACTATCGGGTACGGCGAGGTTCACCCGCTCACCACCGTGGGGCGTGTTTTTACCATCTTCCTGATCTTTGCTGGGTTGGGAATCTTCACGGTGATGGTCGGCTCTGTCTCTCAAGCCGTATTCGATCGCCAATTTTTCAGGATATTTGATAGGAGCCGCAAAATGCGAGAACAGATTGAAAAGGTACGGGACCACACCATCTTCTGTGGATTTAGTCGTCTTAGTCGTATCGCCGCGGTAGAGCTGGGGAGGACCGGAGAGCGGATCGTGATTATTGAGTCTGATCAGGTTCGGGGCCGCGAGGCGGAGCACGCCGGGTTTCTCGTTGTGTACGGTGACGCAACCTTGGATGAGTCGCTCACGGCGGCGGGTGTGGTTCGAGCGAAGCGTCTCGTTACGCTGCTTCCGCGAGATTCCGACAACGTGTACGTAACTCTGACCGCCCGCGAATTAAACGCGTCCCTCTATATCGTCAGTCGAGCGGAGGACGAGGTCGGGGAGAAGCGTCTCAAGCAAGCGGGGGTCAATCGTATCGTTTCAGCGTACCGCCTCGCCGCTCGTAAGCTCGCTGATGGATTGATGCGACCCTACATCACCGACTTCTTTGAGATCGCCGGCACCGGTGTGGCGGGTTGGAAGATTGAAGAGATAAAGATACCGGTTGTTTCCGGTATCTGTGGAAAAACACTTCGTGACCTCGCGTTGCGGCAGACCGCGAACGTGAGTATCGCCGCTATTATCTCGCCCGATGGACAGTTCCAACTCAATCCGCAAGGGGATACCGTGATCGCGCCAGAGTCAACGCTTATCGCGATCGGATGGCAGGCGGATATCGAGACCCTTGAGGGGCTTGTTTTTGGGGAATAGCTCCTCTTTAGGTAGGGAAGGCGAGGCAAAACACTACGTGAACGTTCACGTTTACGAGCACGTTCACGTGGCGACCTCTGCAATAGGACTACTAGAAGGCTTTGCCTCGCTTTCCCATGAAGTGCGGACCTAGAACGTACCCCTTAGGAAATCCCCACCCCCTTCAGAGATCGTTACGTTATCACCGTCCCTAAC